>JAMPDU010000083.1 GCA_023665505.1 Ruminococcus sp. | reverse complement strand
CGACCTGCGCATTACGAATGAACAGGTAAAATCCGTAAAACCCTTTGTGTAAAAGACTTTCTATTTTTTATTGACCCACATTTGACCCACATCGGGCGAATTTTTATTATTGAGGTATTCGTCCAGCTTGCCTATCTGCACGGACTTGTATTCGTTGTCAAGGTGGGTGTATATCTGCATTGTGGTCTTTATGTCGGCGTGCCCTGCCTGCTCTTTGGCGGTCATAACGTCAACGCCTGCGAGGTACAGCATAGTTATGTACGTATGCCTTAACCAGTGGGCGGTTATGGGAGGTATTACCATTGGAATTTTTTGGGGTGCAAAACGGCTTGCAGGGAGTTTAAATTCGGTTAGTTGTCCGTTTTTGTCTGTAACCATTACTCCGCTGAAATCGCCGAATTTAAAATTAAGTTCGCTTATGTAGGACTGCCACATTCTTTTCCACGCGGTTTCGGTGTACATAGTTCCGTGGGCGTTGGGGCAAACAAGAAAACTGTTGTTTTTATCCTGCGTTGCGAGATAATCTGCCAAAAGCTGCGGAATATGGACTACTCTCATTCCCGAGGCGGTTTTAGTGCTGTTCTTGACTTCGGGACGGCTGTTAATCATTTCCACCGACTTGTTTACCGTGATAGTCTTATTTTCAAGGTCAATGTCCGTCCATAGCAGGGGAATAAGCTCACCGCGCCGCAAACCCGCGAACATCATTATCATTGCCGCTCGCTGCCCTCTGTGGTCTGTGGGGGACAATATCCACTCTTGCTCTTGCTCGGTCAAGGCTCTTTTGGTAGTTTTTGCCGCTTGTTTGGGTATCTTCACGGCAATGGCGGGGTTATAGTCCAAAACGCGGTTATCAACGGCAAGCTGTATTATTTGACGGCATACCGATTTGTACTGCGATAACGTTTGTTTCGCCGCGCCGTTTACCGCCGCCTCCGAAATGATGTCTTGTATGTCGGCGGTTCTGATTTTGTTTATCGGCATATGGGAAATACTGTCAAAATGCTTGACGTTGTATTGATATGCCGCGAAACGCTTTGCGGAAATGTCAAGTTTTTTGAGTTTGAGCCACCGCTCCGCCCATTCGCCGAAAGTGTCCCGCTCGGCGGAAACGTCAACGCCCTTGCCCAGCTTTAGCTTGACCTCTTGCACCTTGCGTTCAAGCTCCCTGTTGCTGGAGGCGTACACGTACTTGTACTTGCCGTTGCCGAGATAAACGGCGGATTTTACCCGACCGTCTTTTCGCGTGGCGTTTTTTACCATAGTTTTGACCTCTTTTCTTTAGTAGGGTTTATTCTTCCTGTTTTTCAATAATTTCCAATTCGTCAACATAGCACCATTTAAGCCCTGTTTCAATGGACTGCTTAATCATACCGCTGCATATTATAGGATAATACTCAGCCTTGTAAACAGTACCAACGCCATATACAGGCTTATGTCCCTCTTTTTCCAAAACATAAATTATGGTAGAATTTGGCTCGGGGATATTTTTGTCCTTTTTTCTCAAATTGACTACTTGCCAATTAATGGTAGTCGTGTATGATGTATTCATAATCTTTGCCTTTCGGGATTTTTATTTTATAATCCATTAACCGCGTTTTCATACTTGCTTGTATAATATTGTCTATTTTCGTCGCTTATTTCGTTTTTGTACTGTTCAAGGGTATCATAAAATTTTTTGTATCGGTTTTTCTTTCCGTTGTCGGTTTTTAACTTTTCCGCCTCTGTAAAGGTTTTATCCCAATATCTGTTAATCATTTGGTAAATTTCTTTTTGCTTATTGTTCAGAACCTCTTGGCAAACCATTTTAGGGTCAACGCCATTAAAATTAACATAGTCGGACAATATTCCAATCATTTCGGACTGCTTAACAAGCACTTCGTATCGGCTGAAAAATGTTTCGGGGTCGGTTGTTTTCATTATAATCATAACGCTGTCTTTGCTGATACGCAAAGCGTTTGCGGCGGGGTACTGTGCCATTTTGATTAAATCGTTTTTGCTGTATATCAATTCATCGGGGGAATTTTCCACTAAAATTTTTTGCAATTGCAACAGTCTTTCTTTTGAGTAGGCATTTGTATCGGGAGGAATAAAGTCTGCGCCGTAATTTTCGCCGTTTGACGCGTTGCTTTTAACCAAAATGTAAACGCCCAACGCAATAACGAGAGCCGATATTACCACCCAAACTATGGAAAGATTTTTTAAAGCCGTAATCAAGAAAACAGCTCCCACGGCGATTAATATTACTGCTTTTGTTGTGGGCGACATTTGACTTCTTGCTCTTGGGGCGTAGGTTCTGGAGGAACGTCTTTTTCTCTTGCCGCCGCTTGACGTGCTGTATGTAAGCCCGGGGGCAACCTTAACGGAGGTTGTGCGTCGTCCCGTGGGGCTTATGGAGTAACGGGCGCGTTTTCCGCCGAAAGATACTCCCACGCCCTTTTTGGAAAAGTTTACCCTTACGCCCGGGAGAATTTTTTTGCTTTTGCGAAATCTGAAACCCATAGTAAAGCCTCCTTGTAATTTATTCTAAATATCGCATAATTTCAAGATAATCAGTAGAAGATTTAGTATAAAAGATTGAAACGCTATCATCATATTTTTTATCCAAACTTATTTCTGCTGATTTTATCTCGCTAATAATGGAAATTTGTGTATCTTTTGAAATATTGCAAGCATTCAACATATCGGGCAATATTTCAAGCATTTTTTCTTCTTGGCTTGCTGTAAATATTTTAATGTCAATTCTTTTGGATAAAACGTCCCTGCCAACAAGTTGTATTTTTAAATCGTTTGAATAAGCAGTGCAGTAGTCTAAACGTTCATTATGTGATATATTGTCAAGCGGATATACAGCTATCTCATTATAATCAACAATAAATTTATTTACAATTTCGTCATATTCATAAACAACAGGTATCGGGTCGGTAACTGTTGTTGTCTCGGTAGTTGTCATTTTAGGAGTTTCGCTCTCGTCTCTTAGCCGTTCAAGTTCTGCGTTGTTTCCGCACCCCGAAAGCAGTACGGCGGTACACAACAACGGCGGAATTGCTGTTAAGGGTTTTAGCTTTTTCATTTTAACTTCCTCCAAAATTTTTTATTTTAACCGTCAATAAGGCGGTTATTTATGTAAAATAAATTGTAAAAACGTATATAAACCCATTATAACTGGGCAATACAAACACTAATCTGTATTTGTAGGTTTTGTGAAAGGATTAGGAATGTTGTTTGAATTTGTTGTTACATCAGAAATTTCTTTGCCAATTGTCGCTGTTTGTTCAGTCATAACTTCCATACGTTCAATGATTTTCCCTTTGTTTATATCCGAAAGATTACGAAACTTTTCAAGCAGTTCATATTCTGTATCTGTTAATTCAGATGATAAGTTTTTTTCTTTACCATAAACCAAATAATCTATTGACACATTAAAAAATTCTGATATTTCAATGAGGTATCTTCGGAATGACTTACTTTTCCCTGTTTTCCAATCAGAAAACGCAGAATTTTGAAGTCCTAAATATTCTGTAAGTTCTTTTTGCTCTTTATTTCCTAATAATTCTGAAATTCTGTCTAAAATATCCATAAATTTAAACTCCTTTTTGTTAAATTAAACTAATAAGTATTTTTATCTTGACAATTCGAAATTTTCGAATTATAATATATTTAAACCATAAAATGGGGGTGAATGTAATGCTCGAAAACAATACGCTTGAAATTTTGCCGGATACGTCCATAAAAATCAACGGAACTCCCGTTAAGGCTAATATAATTTCAATTAAGCCTGCGGGAACACGGGGACAATTCTGCGTAAAAATGGAAATGTGCGTTTTGCTTACCGCAGAACCGCCCGAATACGACCTTACGGAGCTTGAAACAACGGGACAAGTTTTGATAAAATCGTAACGACGTTTGCAATGTTTGACAGCGTACATATTTTGGAAAAACATTTTTTCCATTCGCTTTCTTTGCGAATTAAGTCGCAAAACTTGTGCCCCTCGGGATTAACGTCGTAAATCTCATAACGTCCGCCCTGCGGAGGATTGAATTTCTCGTCAACGTTGCGCCCGTATTCAAGCATATTTTCTTTACACAACTGCTTTATTGCATATCTCACATCATCGGGATTATATTGCTTGAATTTTGGTAAATCGACAATTAACTCACTATCCATAGTGCCGTCATATTTAAGGTGTTCCTCAATGTGAAGTATAACATCGCGTACACATTCAATATTTACTTTCATAATTTACATTTCCTTTCAATAAAATTTCGGGAGGTATTTTTATGCTTGAATTAGCAATTGAACTTATAGGCGCAATAATCGGCTATATCATTGGCAGCGCTATAGGTGCATTTTTAGCAAAATTTGTCATTTACAAGTTAGAAATAAGAAAATACGACATATTAGACATTAAAATTGAGCGAATAGAGGCAACTTGCAAAGATAACTATAAAGAATGTTATGCTTTGCTTGGTGTGCTGATAGATTTAATACGCAAATCAAAGGTTTTAAGCAAGGAACAACTGGAATATTTTTTTGAAAAGCTAAGCGATACCCCAGGTATCAATCAAGTATTGGAGACATATGCCGAGAACCGTACTAAGAATACTAAGCAAAACCGCTAAGCGTGTGCTTGCTTTTTCTGCTTTCTCCGCTCTTTGGCGTTCGTTTTCAATTTCTTGTTCCGCCTTTTCCAGCCGTTTGTTAAGCAATTTTATTTGTTCAGCGGTTTCAGCCGTGTTTTTCTCGATAGATACCAAATTTTTATTTGGCTTTATCGGCTCTGTAGGAAATTCAATATCGCTTAAATTTCCATATTTAAACATTTTTATCCTCCTTTCTTTACCACTTTGTCATACGGCAAAGTGGTTTTGTTTATTTTTGACAAAAATTAAGACGGAATTTTAGCAAAACACATAAACTTCGAAAAAATCGAAATATGCTATTGACAATTTGAAATTTTCGAATTATAATGTTACTAAGGTCACACAAAAAGGCGCAAAAAGCCCGTAAAATATGCCCGCAAGTATATTTTACCACAAATTGTGACTTATGTCAAGAAAATATTGGAAAGGAGCGGTTATATGAGTATTGGCTTTAACGTAAGAAAAGCCCGCGAGGCTGCGGGTCTTGACCAGGAAGAGCTGGCGGAACGCGTCGGCATAAGCCGCACTATGGTTTCTCACATCGAGAGAAACAGGAAAACGCCGAGCGTTATGGTGCTTGCCGATATTGCCAAGGCACTCCACTGCACTATGGACGAGCTGACGGCTGACAGGGAAAGCGGGGCGAGAACGTGAAACGAAAAAAGGATTATTTTTACAACTGGGACGAAGTTCCCGTTGTTCTCGACCCGCCCTATGTGGCGTGGCTGTTGGGGTGTACCGATATGTACGTCCGCAAGCTGTGCCGCGAGGGCAAGCTCCCCGCCTTTAAGTTAGGCGGTATGTGGCGCGTTCGCAAGGACGAGCTTGAGGCGTACACAAAGGGGGTGAAATAATGACTAACTTTAACAAGATAAAGAGTATGAGCGTTGACGAACTTTCTGCATTTCTGACACTTATTACTACAAGCTGTTATCTTTCGGCTTACGAGGGCAAATGCCTTGAAGATTGTCCGATGTACAATGAAGATTTCGGCTGTTCTCATAACAAAGGAGACGACATAAAGGAATGGCTTGAAAGCAGTACAAAACCCGTTAAATACGTTATTCGCAGACCTATTGAGGGGATTTTCCTCAACGGCTTTGAGTACGCTTTGACGGAGGAGGACGGCGACATCAAGCTTTTTGACAGCGAAGAGCAGGCGCGGGAATTTCTCATAGAGGCAGGTTACACCGCCGAGGAGCTTCAAGCCGATTTGGACGCGTGCGCGATTGATATTGATGTTTGGGAAGGAGATGAAAAATAATGATTGAAAACAGTAAAATTTTTGCGGCTGTACAGATAGCCCTTGAGTTTCGGGAAAAGCTTATGGAGCTGTGCGGCGAGTACTGCGACAGGGTTCAGGAAGTTTGCCCCGAGGACATTATAAGCAAGAACAGAACTTACAAAGAAACTGTTAATCGGCTGACGTATTTGCAGTTCTGCGCAGCTTCCGACATAAGCGAAAAGGAACTGGAGCAAGCGGGATATGCTATTGACTTCCATTCCGACGATACCGATACGACTTATTACGCCAAAAACTTTGACGGTGTGGAGGTCGTTTACAGTGTTGACGATAAAAAGGAGGTGCAGAAAGATGAAGAATAAAATTTTGTCGGCAGTGTTCCTGCTGACGGTTTTGGCAATGTTTTTTGTTGCGGGCAGTTTGGAGCAGGGTTATATAACCTGCGGACAAGCCGTTATAGCAATGGTTGTGGACTTTGCCGCAATGGGCGTAAGCGGTTGTATGTCGGGTATGCTGACATTGCCCGACAGTTACAAACATAAAAAATGAGCTTGTACCGTCTGCGAAACGGCACAAGCCCGAAAAGGGGAATAAAAAATAACACATTTTTATTATACCCCTAAAATTCAAATTTGTCAAGAAAAATTTTTAGGAGGAAAAAACAATGAAAAAATTAAACGTAAAATTAACCTTTATCGAGGACGTTCTCGGAACGGCGTCAAGTAACCCCGAACTCCATGAGGAGTTCATCGCAAGCAAGTCCCCCGACGCCAAAACCATTGAGGAGGAAGTTGCGGCGGTAGGCGTTGAGGAAGTGGTTGAAAAGGCAATGACGATTTTCCCGCGCACGGCAGACGGCAAGCCGTTTGTGTACGACTACCAAATTCGCGGCTTTTTCAAGGAGGCTTGCTCCTGCCTTAAAAAAGTCCCCGACACGCTAAGCTCCAAAATCAAGGCTTATAAAAAGCAGATTGACGGCTTGGTTTTTGTAGGACCCCGTCAAATCCCCTTTGACTTAAAGGGTATGCGGATTGACAACTGTCAGCGCCCGCTCCGTGGCTCAACGCCGCAGGGCGAGAGGATTTCCCTTGCAAACAGCGAGGTTGTCCCCGCAGGGTCAACAATTGAGTTTACCGTTTTGTGCCTTGTGGACGGCGACATTGATTGGGTCAAGGAAATGCTTGAATACGGCGTTTACAAGGGTTTAGGTCAATGGCGCAACAGCGGCAAGGGGCGGTTTGAGGTTGAGTACCTCGACTAAGAGCGAGGGCAAGGTAAATCGCCGTGATGCGAGGGCATCGTGGAGCAAAGTTTTGTGTGGTCGAGCAAAGGCAGGGTTTAGTGGAGTTAGGCGTTTTAGTGCTTAGCAAAGGCAATGTATTGTTTTGAGCAGTGCAGCAAAGGCATTGTGAAGTAATGTAAAACAATGCTGCGCCCAGTACAGCGAGGGCGATGTAATGCCTTGTGCAGCGAGGGCACAGTAATGCTAAGTACAGCAAGGCTATGGTAGAGCGAGGTAAGGCAGAGTAAAGCGATGGCGTTGCAATGTTTTGCACAGTAT
This sequence comes from Ruminococcus sp., assembly GCA_023665505.1. GTDB lineage: Bacteria > Bacillota > Clostridia > Oscillospirales > Ruminococcaceae > RGIG8773. The sequence continues at coordinate 5,759 of JAMPDU010000083.1, read as the reverse complement.
GGCTATGGAATTGCTTAGCTTAGTACGGCAATGGCTTTGTATTGTCCTGCGTTGTGGAGCAAAGGCAGAGCTTAGTTAGGTTTTGTAGTGCATTGGCAGAGTATATCACGGTCAAGCAGAGTTAAGTTTTGCTAAGGCAATGCTACCTAAAGCAAGGCTATGTGCCGTAAAGCTATGGATATGCTATGCACATTATAGCTTTGGCAGTGTGTAGTGCAGTGAAGTATTGTTTTGCTGTGGCAATGTGGAGCAAGGTCAAGTTAAGTAAAGCAAGGCTAAGGCAAAGTAAAGCAGGGCAAAGCAATGGTATGGCAGAGTTTGGCACCGTAATGCAAAGGCTTAGTCAAGTGTAGTATTGTTTGGCAACGGCAAAGCATAGTAAAGTGTCGCCCCGGCAAAGTACGGTTTGGCTATGCAACAAAAGGCAAATTTATGATTATAACAGAGCAAAACATCAGAAAAATTTTAGTCGCTGCGATAAAAAGCGAGGTTCTTATTCTCACGGCGGACGCAAGCGAGGCGGAGGGCATTTGCGCCGAAATTTACGCATTTGCCTCCTACACGCTGGGCATAAAGGCGGACAGCACCGCAGGCGCGGTTTTCACGGGCGCGTACAACCCCATATTCGTGTGCAGTGCCGACAAGTGGAACGGCGGGAATTTGCCCTATTGCCCCTTTAAACGGGCGTACAGCGGCGATTTTGACGGGTGCGTGCTTTGTACCGACAAGTCAATTGCAAGCGGCTTGACGGGCATTGCCGACGGTGTGACGGCGCGTTATCTTCCCGCAGACCATTCGGCGGGGGCGTGTTCGTCAGCTGAAATTATCGAGCAAAGATTTCAAGCGATTTTAGACGGAATACAAAATAAAATTGAAAAGGTGGAATGAAAAATGGGCGAAAGCTGTATGTTTGACCGCTTTCGGGAGTGTCAGCGGGAATGCCCCTATTGTTCGCGGTACAGTCCGCATTATAGGTGTAAATTCTGCAACAGCGATGAAAACGACTTGTACGAAACCGAAATCGGGCACGTCTGCGGGGACTGTCTCCCCGAGCTTGGCAACAAGGACGCGCTGGACGAATTTTTGTCCGAGAACGGCGAGCAATACCGCAAATTTTTAAAAGAGTGGTATTCGGAAGGGCGGGTTGAATGTGACTGAAAAAGAGTACCGCGAACACCCCGCCGTGAGCCGTTCCGAGCTTTGGCGGATTTCGGAAAGTCCCGAAAAATTTCGCTACTACAAGGACAACCCGCCGAAATCCACCCCCGCGCTTACTTTCGGGCAGGCGTTTCACAAGGCGGTACTGCTCACCGACGAGTTCGACGGTGAGTTTGCCGTTGCCCCGCAGGTAGACAGGCGCACTAAGGACGGCAAGACGGCTTGGGCGGCGTTTGAACAGTCCGCAGAGGGCAAGACGGTTATTTCCGCCGACGATTGGGAAACCATTGCGGCAATGCGGGACAAGCTGTTTTCGGACGAGTATTCCCGACGGCTTTTGTCGGGGGAACACGAAAAGGAATTTTTTTGGACTGACGATTTAACGTCAGAGCCGTGCAAATGCCGCGCTGACGCGTTGTGCGAGGCTGGGGGCATAAACATCATTGCCGATGTCAAAACCGCCGCAGACGCGCGTACAGAGCCGTTTACGCGAAAGGCATTTACATACGGCTACCATATGCAAGCGGCTATGTACCTCGAGGGCGTGAAAGCCGTCACGGGGAAGGATTGCGAGTTTGTTTTTATCGTGATTGAGAAAGAACCGCCTTACGCGGTGAATATTATCAAAGCCGATAAAAACGTTATTGAACGCGGTTACAACGAGTTCCGCCGCTTGTTGGGCATTTATCACGAATGCAAGGAAAGCGGCGATTGGTACGGCTACTTAGGAAAATTAAATATTATAAACACGCTCAGCGTGCCGTCTTGGCTGGCGGGCGAGTGAAAAGGAGTGATAATTTTGCGAGAGATTTTATTCAGAGCAAAAATGATGTACAATAACGTTCCGATAAGCAGTTCTATTTATAAAAAAGGCAATTGGGTCTATGGTAATCTTATAAAAATAACTGCTGGCGGTGTAGTACACGCTCACATTTACGAACACAGTGGTGAGGTTGACCCCGAAACCGTCGGACAGTTCACAGGTTTGCTTGATAAAAACGGCAATAAGGTTTTTGAGGGGGATATTGTTCACGGAAATGTGTTTGGCGATGATTGGATAGGTGTTATAGTTTGGATAAACAGAATAGCCGGTTTCGGTGTGAGATATTTACATCGGTCTGAACCGACAGCGTGGGAAAATTCTTCTATGCTTAGACTGCTTACAAGTTTCCCCACTGATGAGTTCGCTGCTGAAATTGTCGGCAATATCCACGACAACCCCGAATTACTGGAAAAGGAGTGATTTTATGGAAAATACGGAAATTTCCAAAATGGAAAATACCACTGTTTTGGCGGCGGCTGAGGCGGCTCAGACAGCCGTTTCCGTGGGAAACGTATGGAGCAACAAGGAGCAGTTTAATCAGCTCCTGCGGTCGGCGCAAATGCTTTCGCAGGTGTCGATTATACCGCAAAACTATCAAGGCAAACCGCAGGACTGTTTTGTGGCTCTCGAAATGGCGGAGCGTATGGGTATGTCGCCCATATTCGTAATGCAAAACATGTATGTTGTCAAGGGGAAACCCTCTTGGTCGGGGCAAGGCTGTACAGCGATGATACAAAACTGCGGGCGGTTTAAGGACGTGCGGCACGTCTACACGGGCGAAAAGGGTACGGACAGCCGCGGGTGCTATGTTACGGCGGTTAGGATTTCGGACGGCGAACAGGTGGACGGCGTGGAGGTTACTCTCGGTATGGCTAAGGCGGAGGGCTGGACGTCCAACTCAAAATGGCGGAATATGCCCGAGCTTATGCTTGCGTATAGGGCGGCAGCGTTCTTCGCGCGGGTGCATTGTCCCGAGGCGTTAATGGGTATGCAGACCCGCGAGGAAGTGGAGGACGTGGAGGCTAAGGACACGTTTAAGGCGGCAAGCGACTTGTCCGCCGCGCTGAAAGGCGGTGCGAAATGATTGTCTGCGACACGAGGGAAAAGAAAAACGCCCACATACTCAAAGCCTTTGAGAAAAGCGGGACGGCGTACACCGTGCGCAAAATGGACGTGGGCGATTACCAAATCGAGGGGCGGGACGGCGTTGTTGTCGACCGCAAACAAAACCTTGACGAGCTGTGCAAAAATTTGTGCAGCCGTGATAACGCGCGGTTTTGGCGGGAACTGCGCCGCGCTTACGAACGGCACATCAAGCTTGTTATCGTCTGCGAGCACGGCGGCAATATCTGCGAGCTGCGGGACGTGGCAAAATGGGAAAGCCGTCACTCCTTTATGTCTGGGAGGCAGCTCCTTGACAGAATGTGCGACGTTAAGGCGGCGTACGGCGTGGAGTTTGTTTTCTGCGAAAAGCGGGACACGGCAAGGGTTATAACGGATATACTGGAGGCGGCTGTATGACGAATTATGAGTATTTGAAAACGCTTTCCGTTGAGGAAATGGCGGCGGTTATTACAGATATTTCGCAGTTGTGCGATATTTGCGAATACCGTGAGTGCGCTTTGAAGGATTGCCAAAAATGCAACGCCGAATGGCTGAACGATAAACGGAGGTCTGACAGTGGAAGGTTGGATAAAGCTACACAGGAAGTTCCTTGACTGGCAGTGGTATTCCGACCCTGCCGTTAAGGGCGTGTTTATACACCTGCTGCTGATTGCCAATACAGAGGACAAAAAGTGGCAGGGTATTGACATAAAAAGAGGACAGGCTGTTACATCAATTGGTAAAATTTCACAAGCCACGGGGCACTCCATTCAAGAAGTGCGGACGGCGATAAAAAAGCTAAAAGCAACAGAGTGTCTAACAAGCAAGGCATATCCGAAATTTAGCGTATTTACGGTGATTAACTTCGATAATTATCAAGATGTAACACGGTCAGCAACAAGCAAGCAACAAGCAAGCAACAAGCAACTAACAAGCAAGCAACAAGCAAGCAACAACACCGTAAGAATAATAAGAACTACAGAAGAACAAGAAGAACAAGAAACTGATTGTTTTAGTTCTTGTGTGTGTAGTGTTGTGGGTGCGCGGGAGGATTTTTCGGAAACTCCCGCAACGACACAAAAACGAAAAGAAAAAAATATTTTATACGGGCGTTATGTGAGGCTTACGGAAAAACAGCACGCGGAGTTGGTGGCTGACTTCGGAAAGGATATTCTTGCGGAATACATCGAACGTGTTGACAATTACGTTGAGAGCCTTATAGCAAGCGGCAAGAGGTCGTACAGTAACCACTATCTGACGCTTTCGAAATGGCTTAACAAGGACGTTGGTAAAGCCGCCAAGGGCTGCGGTTCTGACGGGCATTCCTACGACCTTGACAAGTTCGTTGAGCACGCTATGTACAATACGCCTAAAGTGAAGAAATCGGAGGAATGAAAAATGACACGTAACGAAATTTTAAAAACCGCCAAACCTATCCTGTTTAACTCGGATATGGTTAGGGCGATACTGGACGGGAGAAAGACGGTCACAAGGCGAATAGTGAAACAGTGCCACGTAGATAAGTTTACGATTGACGAAAACGGAAAACTTTTAGGAAGTTTTGACGGTTACGACATCTACCCTACTGTTGATGATTGCCTGTATCAAGTCGGCGACATTCTCTACGTTCGGGAGACGTGGCGCAAGTCAGAAATTGATTGTGACAATGGTGTAACATATTTCTACTATGCAGATGGATTTAGCGATGCCAGCGCGCGACCTGAAACAGGGCGAATGAAGTGGCGTCCCTCAATTCATATGCCGAAAGAGGCGGCGAGGTTATTCCTGCGGGTGACGGACGTGAGAGCAGAGCGGTTACAAGACATTACGGAAGAACAGGCAATAAATGAGGGGTGCAATGGTGAATTTGTAGGTAATGGTGAAATGTTGGGAAGTGGTTGGAAAGTTACTCCTCAAGATGAATTTTCAGAATTATGGGACAGCACTGTTAAAAAATCTGACCTTAACAAATATGGGTGGAAAGCTAATCCTTGGGTGTGGGTTATAGAATTTGAAAAGCTGGAGGTTGAATAATGGCAAGGTACATCGAAGAAAGTCAAGTGCTGGAAAGGTTCAAGCCTTATCAAAATACCGCGATATGTACGTTAGGACGTTTGACAAAATGCTCAAAGCGCGGCGCGAGGCGGGGCTTACGGAGAGTACCGATTCCGTCCCGTGGAGAAACGGCGAGGACGTTATGCGGTGGTGGCTCGGCTACGACCACGCGCAGATTACCTTTGACGATTTAGAGGGTTTGGACGAGGAAAATTGAAATGGAAAGGAGCGGTCAGAATGAATGCAGTACAAAAAGATGTTGAAAATCTTGTTCAAAAGGAATTAAAAGCGGCAAACAAAAAATTCCCCCTGTTTAATTCGGCGCACGAGGGGTACGCGGTTCTGCTGGAGGAAACCGAGGAACTCGAAAACGAAAGCACGTCCATAAAGCACGATATGCTCTGCTTGTGGAACGCCGTTAAGGGCGACAGTTTGGAGGCTGCCGAGGCAACGGTTTCTCACACCTATGAGAGGGCTGTCAATGCGGCTATCGAGGCAATTCAAGTGGCGGCTATGTGCGAAAAATTCAAGATGTTGCTCGGGGAGTACAGCAGAGAAAAAACTGTACTCGGCGGCACACCCGAAAACGCCGATAAGGTGTTTTGCAAGGATTGTGACT
>JAMPDU010000082.1 GCA_023665505.1 Ruminococcus sp. | reverse complement strand
AAAAAAAAAAAAAAAAAAAAAAAAAAGATTTTTTAACCATTCGGCGGTTAAATTTGGTATAATTAAAATATTGTCATATTTTAATAAAAAAGGAGATTTTATCATGAATTTGAAAAAAATCACCGCAATAGCGGCGGCTGTCGTTATGGCGGCGGGAATTGTTACGGGCGTGCCCGTGGGTACGGAAAACGAGCCTATTTTGGCTGTAACCGCGGAGGCGGCAAGCAGCGATTTTGTCATTGAAAACGACGACGAGGGCTATCCCACGGTTGTTGAGTACAAGGGCAAAGGCGGGGACATTGTTATTCCCAACGGCGTAAACTGTATCGGCGAGGGAGTATTTCAGTACAACGACACCATTACAAGCGTTACATTCCCGAAAGATTGTTATTGGGTAGACCGAACCGCGTTTCGTTTTTGCACAAATTTGAAAACGGTTACGTTTAAAGGCGACGCTATGATAGGCGATTACGCTTTTCAAAACTGTTTCAAACTTGAAAGCGTTAAGGTGAACGGCAGCATATCCGATTTAATAGGCGCATACGCATTTTATGACTGCGGTTCTTTGAAAACGGTATCAATTGCCAAAGATGAAAATGAATTTGAAATCAGCGGGGGAGCGTTTTGGAACTGCTTTTCACTTAAATCCATAAACATTCCGAGCAAATGCACAATGATTTATAATTTGGCGTTTTTAAACTGTTGCAGCCTTGAAAAGCTGACAATTCCCGAAAATACAAAAATTTATGACGAAGATGAGGAAAAGGCAACGTTCGGTTACGCGGCTATGTACAAAACCGAGGACGATGTGGAAAAAATGCTGTACGGTGATGATGTGTCCACGGAGTATTGGCTTGCCGATGGCAAGAAGAGCGGCTATAAAGAAGTAGGCGGCGACACCGGTTTTACTTTTACCGTAACTGACAGAAACACGGGTAAAACGATTGAATTCGGTTATACTCCCAAAAAATTCACGCCGAAACAGCTTACTGTTACGGTAACAAAAGGTTCGCCGGCTGAAAAATACTGCAAATTGACAAAGGTAAAATACGTTTACGCAAAAGCCTCTTCAAGCAGCAGCGCAAGCACGGCAGCACCCGCAAACTTTAAGGCAAGCAAGACGACCAACTCCGTAACCCTTAGCTGGGACGCGGTTGAGGGCGCGGATATGTACAGAGTTTACAAGTACAACGAAAAAACGGGCAAGTATGAGAAATACAAGGACGTTAAGTCGGCGAAATGCTCGGTTACGGGACTTTCGGCGGGCACGAAGTATAAGTTTAAGGTTACGGCGTACGACAAGGTTAACGGCAAGTACGTCAAGGGCGGAACGTCCAAGGCGGTAAGCGTTACAACCAAGAAATAATTTTAAGGCGGCGCAAATTTGTGCCGCTTTTTCTATTGACAAAGGGCGGGGGAATGTGCTATAATTATGGCAGAAAGATTAGGAGTGTAAAGCCTATGAACACGCTGAGCGAGGAATTTTTACAGCAGTTCGACCGCAGGTATCTGGAGCGGCTTGCGATGCTGCGCCCCATTGACGACGATTTTATGCGGGAATTATTCAGGAATAATATCCCGTTGGTACAGCTTGTTCTCAGAATAATCACGGGGATTGAGGACTTGACGGTTATTTCCGCCGAAACCCAGTACGACCTTGAAAATGTGCTGGGGGCGCGGTCTTTGCGGCTGGACGTTCTCGCCTCGGACAGTCTGAACAGGAAATACAACATAGAGGTGCAGCGTTCCGACAAGGGCGGCGAGCCTAAGCGGGCGAGGTATCACTCCAGCGCGCTGGACGTTGAGTTTTTGGGCAAGAACCGAGAGTTTGAGGAGCTGCCCGCCGCTTATGTTATCTTTATCACGGAGAACGACAGATTTAAGCTGAACGAACCTGTTTACAGCTTTCAAGGGTACTGCGCAAAGAATAATATTCCGCTGGGGGACGAAAGATATGTCATATACGTCAACGGCGCGTATGAGAACCCGGCGGACAGCTCGGATCTTGCAAAGCTGATACATGATTTTAACTGCAGCAACGCCGCCGATATGGAGCTGGAGCTTATGTCGGAGGGTACGCAGTATTATAAAGAATCGCCGAAAGGAGTAAATCAAATGTGTAAGATTATGGAAGATTTTAGAGCTGAGCTTAGAACGGAGCTTAGAGCTGAGCTTAGAACAGAGGCTTTTGAAGAGGCTAAAACCCAGTTTGCCTCAGAGTTGCTTTTGCTTAATAAATTATCTGTAACAGATATAGCAAAAGCAACCAAACTCCCCGTTGAGGAAGTGGAAAACCTTGCCAAAGGGCTTGCGGCTGCCGCGATGTAATTTGTGCCGCTTTTTCTATTGACAAAACGTAAATTTTAGGATATAATTATTACATACGTTTAAAAAGGTGGTAAAATTATGGCTGAAAAATCTATGGACAAAATCGTCGCGCTTTGCAAGGGCAGGGGCTTTGTGTACCCCGGCTCGGAAATTTACGGCGGACTTGCCAATACCTGGGATTACGGTCCGCTGGGCGCGCTTTTGAAAAATAACATCAAAAACGCCTGGCTTAAAAAATTCGTGCAGGAATGCCCTTACAACGTGGGGCTGGACAGCGCAATTCTTATGAACCCCCAGACTTGGGTGGCGTCGGGGCATTTGGGCGGGTTCTCCGACCCGCTTATGGACTGCCGCGAGTGCAAGACCCGTCACCGCGCAGACCAGCTGATAGAGAGCCAGTCCGACCAAAACCCCACGGGGTGGACTAACGAGCAGATGAGCGAATTTATCGAGAAAAACGATATAAAGTGCCCCAACTGCGGCAAGAAAAATTTTACGCCGATACGGCAGTTTAATCTGATGTTTAAGACGTTTCAGGGCGTTACCGAGGACAGCAAGGCGGAATTGTATCTCCGTCCCGAGACGGCGCAGGGAATTTTTGTCAACTTTGCCAACATTCAGCGCACCACACGGAAAAAAGTTCCTTTCGGGGTGGCGCAGGTGGGTAAGTCGTTCCGCAACGAAATTACCCCCGGTAACTTTATTTTCCGCGTGAGGGAGTTCGAGCAGATGGAGCTGGAGTTTTTCTGCAAGCCCGGCACGGATTTGGAGTGGTTTCAGTACTGGCGGACTTACTGCAAAAACTTCCTTTTGAGTATCGGTCTGAAAGAGGAGCATTTACGTCTCCGCGACCATTCCCCCGAGGAATTGTGTTTTTACTCAAAGGCTACTACGGATTTTGAGTACCTGTTCCCGTTTGGGTGGGGGGAGCTTTGGGGCGTTGCCGACCGCACAGATTACGACCTTACCCAGCACATTAAGACCAGCGGCAAGTCCCTTGAATATTTCGACCCCGAGACAAACGAGAAGTACGTCCCCTATGTCATAGAGCCGTCTCTCGGCGTGGAAAGGCTGTTCCTGTCGATTGTGTGCGAGGCTTACGACGAGGAGGAAATCGGCGAGGGAGACGTACGGACGGTTATGCACCTCCACCCCGCCCTTGCGCCCATAAAGGCGGCGGTTCTGCCTCTTACCAAAAAGCTGAAGGAGCAGGCGACCGAGGTGTACACCATGCTTTCAAAGCATTTTTCGGTGGACTACGACGAGGCGGGACAGATAGGCAAGCGTTACCGCCGACAGGACGAAATCGGCACGCCGTTCTGCGTGACTTATGATTTTGACACGCTGGAGAAAGACGGCTGTGTGACCGTCCGCGACAGGGACACTATGGAGCAGGAACGGGTTAAAATTGAGGAGCTTGTGGCGTATCTTAATAAAAAACTTGAATTCTGATATGTAACTCCGTAGGGGCGGGGTTTCCCCGCCCGCGGGACGGGAAACCCGTCCCCTACAATGTTGTTCGGCAAACGCATGAATAAAAAATATCGGGGCGTAACGCTCCGATATTGTTATATTTTCATTAGGAATTTTATGGATTTTACGGCGAAACAGAAACCTTGCGTAAACGCGTTCATATGAGCCGCTTGAATACATTCTATCGTCGTGTCGTCGAGTTTTTCTCGGTATTTTTCGTCTTTTACCTCAAAATCGAGAATATGTTTCAATTCCGAGTAAGCCTTTTTAAAGTCCCTGTTTTCGTAAAATTCAAATTCGGGACAGTCAAAAAGTGCTCTAAAGCTGAATTCGTTGTTATCCATAGGTATCTTCCTTTCGTTGTTTTATCTTGATATTATTGTAGCATAGATTTATGTAAATGTCAATGAACATCGTGTTGATATATAGTTAATTATTTCTTAATAAGAGGGATTTAATGGAAAGTAAATATATTGAACGTCCGCCTAAAATGTCGGACGAGGAACGCAGGAAAAAACACATTGAGGCGAATAAAAAGTACAACAAAGAAAATTACAAAAAAATACAAGCCAACGTTAAACCCGAAGATTATCAAATAATTGACGATTACTGCAAAAACAACAAAATCAGCAAGGCGAAATTTATTGTTGAGGCGTGTAAATTTTATATCGAAAATAAAACAAAATAATGTAGGGCGGGGGCTTGCTCCCGCCTGTTGTTTTGCGATAATGCAAAAAAGGCGGGAGCAGAGCCCCCGCCCTACAGTTGCTGTCAACCCTTGACCGCCCCTGCAATTACACCCTCGATAATATACCGTTGGCAGAACAGGTAAAAAATAATTATCGGCAGGATTGCCAGCACAAGCATTGCCATAAAGCCGCCCCAGTTTACCGAGCCGTACGCGCCCTGCATGGAAATCTGTATCGCAACGGGCAGGGTTTTGTTGGACGTACCCAAAATGAGGTAGGGCAAAAGATAGTCGTTCCAAATCCACATGGCGTTGAGGATTGTCACGGTTATGGCGGTGGGTTTCAGTATGGGGAACACGATTTGGAAAAATTTCTGCACGGGGCTGCACCCGTCGATTTCCGCAGCCTCTTCAAGCTCCAGCGGTATGCTTTTTATAAAGCCGCTGAGCATGAAAACCGACAGCCCCGCCCCGAACCCGAGGTACACAAAAATTATGCCAACGGGGTTGTTGAAACGGATTTTTGTGACGACGTAGGTCATGGTGTACATCACCATTTGAAAGGGCACTATCATGCTGAAAATAAAGATGTTGTACAGCGTTTTCGTGAACCCGCTTTTCACACGCACCAAGTACCATGCGGTCATTGCCGTCAGCAGGGTCAGCACCACCACCGACAGCACCGTTATAAAGAACGAGCGCACAAACGCCGCGCCTATTCCCGCGGACTTTATTCCTGCGGCGTAGTTTTCAAGTCCCGCGAAGGTGTCCGATTTGGGGAAAGTAAAGGGGCTGCCCATAATGCTGAATTTGGTTTTGAACGAGTTCATGAAAACTATCAAAATCGGGAAGAGGAACAGCAAAGCCAGTACTACCATTGCAAACAATAAAATTTTGTCGGTAACACGTTTTTTCACCATTAGCTTTCAACCTCCCTGCTGCCCGTGATTTTTAACTGGGCGAACGCTATCAGCGCAACTATGGCAAAGAAAATTACCGCCTTTGCCTGACCTACCCCTTGCCAGCCTGCACGTCCGTAAAAGGTGTTGTAGATGTCGAGAGCGAGCATCGAGGTTTTGCGGGCGGGCGCGCCTGCGGTGAGAGCCAAGTTTTGGTCGAACAGCTTGAACGAGTTTGTAAGCGTGAGGAACGTGCAAATCGTCACCGAGGGCATAAGCATGGGGATTGTTACGCTTTTCATTTTCTGCCAAGAGGTTGCGCCGTCTATTTCCGCAGCCTCGCCCAAATCGCGGGGAATGTTTTGAAGTCCCGCGATATAGATTACCATCATATAGCCGATAAGCTGCCAGTTGGTGAGAATGACAAGTCCCCAAAAGCCGTATTTCGCGCTGTAGCTTATATCTACCCCGAAGTAGTTAAGCACGCCGTTGATAATCAAATTCCAAATATATCCAAGGACAATTCCGCCGATAAGGTTGGGCATAAAGAAAACCGTGCGGAAAATGTTCGTACCCCGAATTGCTCTCGTCAGAGCCGCCGCCAGCAAAAACGCGAACACGTTTACCGTCACCACGGAAACAACCGTAAACAAAGCCGTGAACCAAAGGGCGTTTAAAAAGTCCTTGTTTGAAAAGGCGCGGACATAGTTGTCAAAGCCTACCCATTGGGCGTTTTCAACGGTTGTGAATTTGTTAAAGGAAAGGTAAATTCCCATAACAAAGGGTATTATAAAAGCCGCCGTAAACGCCGCCAGCGTGGGCAGTACAAATAATGGGAAATATTTTTTCATATTTTTATATCCTCTTTTATATTCTCCGTTAATTTAATATAGTGTAGGGCGGGGGGCTCTGCTCCCGCCTTGTTGTAACGAAGGTTGCAGGAGAGGCGGGAGCAAGCCCCCGCCCTACGTTTTGCAAAAAATTTTTAATATTAATAGAATTTATTCCAAATGGGAACTTTCGGTTTTCCAGCTGTTGACGACGGTGTTTTTTACCTCGTCCCAGTCAATGCTGCCTTGGGCGTACTGCAATAACGCCGCGCCGAAATCGTCTTTAAATGTCTGACTGGGGAACAGGGTAAAATTCCAGGGAATGTTGGAAACGTCCCCGTTTTCCGTCCAGTTGAGGATTTCGTGAGTGAGGGGGTCGTCGGGTTTTTCCGCGTCGGCAAAGGTGTCAAACGGCGCGATAAAGCCGAGGCTGTCGACGACGTACTTCTTGCCGCTTTCGCTTGAAACGAGCCAGTACAGAAAATCCGCCGCCGCAGTTTGCGCCGCCTCGCTTGCCTGAGAATTAATGCAGAGGAAATTTTCCGTGCCTATGCAAAGTCCTTGATTTTCCTCCCCCTGCACCCCCGTGTAAATGGGCAGGTACTTGATGTTGTCGGCGGTGACTTTGTTGCCGTTAATGCCGTTTATCTGACTCCAAGCCCAGTTGCCGTTCTGCACCATCGCGCACTCGCCGAGGGCGAATTCCGCCATAGACTCGTCGGTAATTTTTGAGCCGAGAAGCTTTCTGTCCACGGTGGAATTATTTATATAAAGGTCGAAAATATTCTTGAAATTGTCGCCGAATTCAAAGGTGATTTCCTTAACGGCGTCGCTTGTCAGGTCGGTGTTGTTTTTTTGGAACTCATAGTAAACGGGCAGGTTTGCCAAATGGGTCTGCCAGCGCCAGTCGTCCCCGGGCTTGAGAGAGGTGCTGGCGAAAACGCCGTTAATGCCCAGCGTTTCTTTTTTGGACTGCATATCCTCCACAAGAGTTTTCAGCTTGTCAAAGTTGTTTACGTCCTCCATACCGCCGAAGTCAACGGCTTTGTCCGCAAGCTCGAAATATTTGTCGGTGATTTCCTTATTGTAAATAATCCCGTAACCCTCCACCATAAAGGGAATTCCGTAAACTCCTCCGTCATAGGTGAGGGCGGCGGACTTGTCCGTCAGGTGGGCGTAAAGCTCGGTGCTTGTCAGGTCGGCGCAGTAGTCTTTCCAGTTTGCGTACCCTCGGGGACCGTTCACCTGAAAAATCGTGGGAGCCTCGTTTGTAGCCATTTTCGCGCTCAATGTCTGCTCGTAGGTGTTGTTGGCGGCGGTTTCCACGATGACGGTGTTGCCGGTTTCCTCCTTGTATTTGGCGGCGATTTCCTCGTAAGCGGTGGCTATTTCGGGCTTAAAGTTGAGGAAACGCACCGCCGCAGCCGAGGAATTTCCGCCGTCCGCGGAAGACCCGCCGTTGCCGTCGGAGCAAGCCGTCAGCGACAGGGACAAGGCGGCTGCTGTAAAAAATGCTGATTTTTTCATTTTATCTATCCTTTCAATTTTGTTGTTTTATTTTTAGTATTTTTCACGGGGATAAAATTATTACAAACAAAAATTGCCGATATTTTTGTATATCGGCAAAAAAAATTTAATTTATTTTCGGGAACGAATTCTATCTTCTACCCTCTAATCTCTATCTTCTAATCAGCACGGATTTGCAACAGGGCAGTCCTCGCTGAAGGAAAATTCCGCCGCGTTGGGGTCAAGTCCCGCGTTTTCAAGCTCGGCGCGGATTTCCTCCACATCATCCTCGGTAAGCTCGCCCCCCACTTCGACGCGGTTTTTCTCAACGTTTATAAAATGCAGGTTTACCTTTTCATTACCCTCAACTGTTTTGTGTACGTCAGCCAAATTTTGGTAGGAATAATCGCACCCCTCAATATCAACGCTTTCCAAGCCGTCGAAAAAGTCGGCAAAAATTTCCTCGCTTTTGCTTAAATCGGTAATTTTCAGCACAAGTCTGCCGCCGCTCCAGTACGCGCCGCCGAAGTAGCCGAAATTGTCGGGGTAATCCAAAAATTTTTCCACCAAAAGCCTTTTGTAGCATTCCTCGCATTCGTGATAATCGCTTGACCCCGGCTCGGCTGCGGCGTAGGACAAGTCCTGCAAGCCTATGAAAAACAAGTCCTTGATAACGTAGGCGTGTTCCCAATCGTCCATTGTCTCGGGGAAAGTCACCCCGGTGTACGCCTCCGTCACGGTTTCGGGGTCTCCCGCCTCGGCGGCGACGGTTTCCTCCCAATCGTCGGGGAAAGATTTTACCGTCCCCGCGGTTGTTTCGGTCTGCTCAACCGTCCTTTGCACCGTTTGCTGCACCGCGGGCGGCTCGGTAATGCTTTGCACGGGCGTTTCCCCGTAACCGTCCCCGCAAGCCGTCAGCGCGAGACACGCCGCGAAAATTGCCGTACTCTTTAAAATATTTTTCATGGAAAATTCCTCCGATATGTAAAATTTTGAGATTTTTTTCAACCTCTATATATAAAACAATTCAGAACGGCGATTTTTTTCATCGGACGGGGAAATTCTATGTTTTGTACAATTTTTTTTGTAATTTTTGCGTATTGTCAACAAAATTTATTGTCATTATAAAATAATTCGGAGATTTCCTCGTCAAGCAAATCAAAATCTTCCGAGATAATTATTTCACCTTTCGCAATACCTATACGCTTGCTGACATCTGTTCCGCGGCTTTCGTCCTCCTGCGGAATTTGTTTTTCATTCGGCATAATATCACCTCATCAAATATAAAATTTTCGGGGGACGAAAACCGTCCCCCGAAAAATTATTTTAAATTTTTATTTAACGGCGAAACTCATTCCTCCGCGGGAGTTTCCTCTTCCTCCTCGGGAGCGTCCTCCAAAAGCGCACGGATAGACATGCTTATTCTCTTTTTCTCGCTGTCGATTTCGGTAATCTTCGCCTCGACCTCGTCGCCTACCGAAAGCACATCCTTGACGTTGGTTACTCTCTTGTTGGCTATCTGCGAGATGTGAATAAGTCCGTCAACGCCGGGGACAATCTGCGCGAACGCGCCGAAAGGCGTAATGGAAACGACCTTTGCCTTTATAACGTCGTCAACCTTGTAATCTTCCTCAAACTTAACCCAAGGGTTGTCCTCGTCCTTTTTGTAGCCGAGAGAAATGCGGTTCGCGTCTCTGTCCAAAGCCTTGACGAAAACCTCGATAACGTCCCCGGGATTTACAACCTCGGAGGGGTGCTTGATTTTATTCCAGCTAAGCTCGGAGATGTGCACCATACCGTCAATTCCGCCCAAATCAACAAACGCGCCGTAGCTTGTAAGAGACTTGACCTCGCCCTTGAAAACGTCGCCCTCTTGGACTGTATCCCAGAATTTGGTTTTAACCGCGTCCTTTTCGGCGTTGAGAACAACGCGGATAGAGCCTACAGCCTTGCCACGCTGCTCGTTTACCTCGATTATTTTGAACTTAACGGGCTGCTTAACCAATTCCTCCAGCTTGTCGCCTCTGCGTGCGGTTGCCTGAGAGGCGGGAATGAACACCCTTGTGCCCTCGTACATAACCGTAACGCCGCCCTTGACAACGCCCGATACCGTGCCCTCGAGAACCTCGTCGTTCTCTTTTGCCTTGACGATTTTGTCAAAGCCGATCATCGCGTCGACCCTTTTCTTTGAAAGAGTAACTATACCCTCGGCGTCGTTTACCTTTATAACGATAAGCTCCACCTCGTCGCCGGGTTTAACCACGTCGGCGGGTTTCAGGGACGGGTCGCTTGTCAGCTCGTCCAGCGAGACGTAGCCCGTGTGCTTGGTGCCCACGTCGACTATAGCCTCCGCGTCGTTAACGGCGGTTATGTATCCTTTCACCCTCTGACCGGTATATATTTTTTTGAAAGACGCGTCCAACGCCTCCTCAAAGTTAAAGTCCTCTTCCATGTTCTGTAATTTTTCACTCATCTGGTTTGTAACCTCCTTGATTATATGCGCGGGAGTTGACGCTCCCGCGGTAACGCCGACGATAAATTTTTCGCCGCCGCAGATTTCCGCCAGATTTTTAATTTGCCGGAAATCAAGCCCGTCCGCGTTTTCAACGTGCATACAGGCTTTACAATTTTTGCCGCAGATCTCCGCAAGCTTGACAGTATTGGAACTGTGCCTCCCGCCCACGACTATCATCAGATCGGAACGCTCCGACAGTTCGGCAGCTTTCCGCTGTCTTTCGCCGGTAGCCGAGCAGACCGTGCAAATCATCTCCGCGGAGGGGCACGTCTCCGCCGCCATGCGGGTACACTTTTCCCATATACTTATATTATACGTTGTTTGAGCAACAATTGCAACCCTTTTTTTTGAATTTCTATAAATTTTTTTTAAAATTTTATAAAGTTCCCCGTCGTCCGCACAAATTTTTGGTAAATCTTTACAATAACTTACAATTCCCTTTACCTCGGGGTGATTTTTGTCGCCTAAAATAATAATTTCGTAACCCTTTTCGGACTTTTCCTTAACAATATTCTGTATCCGTTTTACGTAGGGGCAAGTGCCGTCCTCATAGCTTATTCCGTTTTTTCCCAGCAGCTTGAAAATCTCCCTTGCCGCCCCGTGGGAACGTATCACCACCGTCTCGTCCGTGACGGACAAAAGCTCCTCGGGGGTGTTTGCAATACGCACGCCTTTTCGCTCCAGCTCACCCGTCACGTCGCGGTTATGGATAATTTCTCCATAGGTAACAACTTTTTTTCCCTCATTTAATATATTATACACTATTTTTACGGCTCTGTCAACACCAAAACAAAAACCCGCGTTTTCCGCAACAATAATTTCAGTTTTCATTAACAATTATTTCCTTTTCCTCGGCAGTACCCTCAACAAGTTTGGTAATTTCTCCCATAATTCGCTTTTTTACCTCTTTTAACGCCTTGGGGGACGCGTCCTCCACCGCTATCTCGGCGGCGGGAATAACCTTGCCGAACCGCAAAGTCAGCTTTGAGCGGAAGTGCAGCTTTTCCCCCTGGAAAACAATTCCGCAGGGGAGAACGTCCGCCCCGGATTTCGCCGCTATGAGAGCCACCCCCGTCTTGCCCCTGCCCACCTTGCCGTCCTTGGAGCGTGTACCCTCGGGAAAAATTACCAAATGTCTGCCCGAATTGAGGATTGCCACCGAGTCGTCAATGACTTTCATATCGCCGTCCCCCCGCTTAACGGGGAACGCCCCCAGTTTCGTGATAAACCAGCCGAACAGCTTGTTTTTGAAAAGCTCCTCTTTAGCCATGTAGGTCACCGGGAGTTTCATAGGCATGGTAAGAATAACCGGGTCGGCGTAGCTGCGGTGGTTTGACGCCATTACCAGCGGCTTGTCCTGGGGGATATTCTCCGTCCCCTCGATATGGAAATTGTAAAACAGTTTGTACACAAACATTGTGGCGTACCTAACAAATGCGTTCATAAAAAATCACCTTGCATTTAATTTTTCGTTAATAATATTTATCAGCATATCTATCGCGCCCTGCAAGTCCACATTCGTGGTGTCGCAGAGAATTGCGTCGTCGGCTTGTTTCAGGGGGGCGATGTCCCGGTGGGTATCGTTGTAGTCCCGCTTGTTAACGTCCGCCAAAACTTCCTCGAAGGTTACCCGCTCGCCTTTGGCGGTAAGCTCCTTGTGACGGCGTTTCGCCCTCTCCTCGGGAGAGGCGGTGAGGAAAATTTTCACGTCGGCGTTTGGCAGTACCACCGTGCCGATGTCGCGACCGTCCATAACAACGCTGTTTTCGGCGGCAAGTTTTTTCTGCAAATCGAAGAGAAACTCCCGCACCTTGGGCATTGCCGACACCGCCGACGCCCCCATGGAAACCTCGGGGGTGCGGATTTTGTCCGACACGTCAACGCCGTTCACAAGAACCCGCTGTTCGCCGTCTATGTATTTCAGCTCGGCGGTTATCTTGGGGAGCAGGGCGGTTACGGCGTCGGGGCTGTTCACGTCCGCGCCCTTTGAAACCGCGTAATAGGCAACCGCGCGGTACAACGCCCCCGTGTCGGCATAAATGTACCCGAACGCCTTTGCCGCCGCTTTTGCGATAGTGCTTTTTCCCGCCCCTGCGGGACCGTCTATGGCTATGTTTATTGGCATATTTTTACACCTCTTACTTCTTACAGCAATCCTGCAAAATAATAACCAAATCTGTAGGGGACGGGTTTCCCGTCCCGCAGTAACAGTACGTTGTGTTTAACCTTGCGGGCGGGGAAACCCCGCCCCTACAAAAGGCGTATTTCATTTGTTTGCTATAGTAATTTTAGTACCCTCTCTCGTTTCGGTAATAACATACCCGAGAGCGGCGATTTTGTCCCGCAGCTCGTCCGCAAGGGCGAAATTTTTCTCTTTGCGGGCGGCTTTTCTTTGCTCCGCCAAAGCGGCGACTTCCTCGGGAAGTTCCTCGTCAGCCTCCGATTTTGCGGAAATTTTCCCCGCCGCCTCAATAAGTCCCAGCGAAAGCACCCTGTCGAAATCCTTTATAAGAGCCAATTTGGCGGCGTTGCTCACGTCCGCCTTTAAAACGTCGTACACTGCCGTAACGGCAAGAGCCGTGTTCAAATCGTTGTCCATAGCCTCGGTGAAATTCTTTTTCAGTTCCGCGGACTTTGCCCCGTCGATTTCACCCGAGCCGTCAAGCACCCCCGCAATTTTCGCCGCCAATTTTTCATAGGCTTGCTTGGCGTTTTCTAAATTTTCCCAGCTGAATACAAGGGACTTGCGGTAGTGGGACTGCAAGCAGAAAAACCTGTACACAAGCGGGTCAAAGCCTTTTTCCTCCAAAAGGGAGACGGTCAGAAACTCTCCCTTGGACTTGCTCATTTTGCCGCTGTCGGTGTTAAGGTGGTGTACGTGAAACCAGTGCCCGCACCACTCATGCCCGAGGTACGCCTCGCTTTGGGCGATTTCGTTGGTGTGGTGGGGGAAAGCGTTGTCCACGCCGCCGCAGTGTATATCGAGGTACTCGCCCAGATTTTTCATGCTTATGCAGGAGCACTCGATATGCCACCCGGGGGAGCCCGTACCCCAGGGG
>JAMPDU010000081.1 GCA_023665505.1 Ruminococcus sp. | reverse complement strand
GCCGCCGTTCCTGCCGATTTTAAGAGTACCTATCTCCTCGCCGTCCTCGCCGTCTATGAGCACGTGCACCGTACTGTCGCAGCCCGTGCCGTTTACGTCCAGGGCAAGTTCCATGGTCTTGCTGCCGAAGTCGTCGCCGAAGTCGAAGTATTTGTACCCCAAAACGCAGTCCTCGGAAATATTTGTCACAACCCGTTCAAACACGTTTTTCTCCGTGACGGTTGCCCCGCCTTTCAGCACGCAGGCGATTTCCGCGGGGGTGATACGGTAGGGGTTCAGCGCGTCCTCAAAGCCGAGGGAGGTCATCTCAACGGGAGGGATTGTGCCGTCCGGAAGAATGTTAATTTTTTCCACACAAGCTCGGCGGGACATTATCGTGCCGTTTGTCATGCGGTGGTAGAAAATATACCACTGCCCGTTGATGTTGGCGATTGAGCCGTGGTCGTTGCCCCCGGGGTAGTCAACGCCGTTGTCAACGATGTAGCCCCGATAGGTGAAAGGTCCGGTAGGTTTGTCGGAAGTGGCGTAGGCAAGCCTGCTGCCCCGTTTCGGGGAATAGATGAGGTAGTACGTATCCCCCACCTTGCGGGGGGAGCAAGCCTCAAAGAAAAGTCCCTCCTCCTCGGGGAAAGCCTCGGTTTTCTCGATGGGTATGATGTGCTCGACGCACGTGCCGTCAAGGACTTCGTACATATTTGCGCTGTTGATTTCCGCCATAAAGGAACGCTCAAAGCCGCAGTAAATGTAAGTCCTGCCGTCGTCGTCAACCAGTACCCCGGGGTCGATAAACCAGCCGTTGCAGCAGATTTCGTCGGGGATTGTGTACTTGTACTTCGACAGCAGCTTAAAAGGTCCTTCGGGCTTGTCGCTGACCGCCACGCAGCCTATGGAGTTGATGATGTAGGCGTAAAGGTAATATTTACCGTTCTTTTCAACCACGTCGGGGGCGTAAAGGTAGTGCTCGGGGTTAGTCCAGTCGGTGTCGGCGGGATAGTCGGCGGTGGGGAGGGTGCGGAAGATGTCGCCGTGGCAGACCCAGTTGTTAAGGTCGTCAACGGGCGCGCTCCAGCATTTCAGCACGTGGTCGCAGAATTTGGTTTCCCCCGCGTTGTCGTGCGAGCCGTAGATGTAAACGCGGTCTCCGAAAACCCGGGGTTCGCCGTCGGGAATGTACTCCCACAAGGGGAGGTATGGGTTGGGCATAAAAATCGTCCTTTCGTTTTTATTGTACTTATTATACAGCATTTTTTGGTAAAAAGCAATACAAAATAAACGGTTCGGGGAAATTTTTCCCGAACCGTTTGCATTGAGGTTATTTATTAGCCGTACCCTGTTTTTTCCGTTTTACGCAAATAATTACCGCCGCGGCAGCCATTGGCAGCATACCGATAACGCCTATGCCCGCGGGACCTAAAATCGACATATTTGCGTACTCGGGCTTTACCAAATAGGCAAATATTGTAAACGCGTTTATTGCGCCGTGCATAAGGGACGGCAGCCAAATTGTCCCCGTTTTTTCGTACACATAGTCGAAAAGTATGCCCATTGCGGCGGTGCAGACGCAAAACACGGCAAGCCCGAGCAGGGGTGCGCCGATATACTCTTTGCCGTATTCGTAACCCGCCAAAATCATAATAGGCCAATGCCAAGCTCCCCAAATTACGCCGCCGGCAATGCGCCCTTTGGTAACGCCGAGCTTATCTTTCAGATAGGGGTACATAGCGCCCCGCCAGCCGACCTCTTCGCCCAAAGCCGCAAGCATATTGATAAACGGCGCGAACGTAACCGACAGAACAGTGGTACTCATAATATACGCCGAGACGGTCAGACCCTGCGCCTCAAGCTGTTCAAGCGCGCCCGCCTCCTCCAAAAGGCTGCGCATATACGTAAATTCCGCGTCATAGGTGTAGGGAAAAATCACGAAAAACAGAACGCCGCCTAAAACGCTCAGCAGCGCGGGCAGCCAAAGCGCAGCGAATATGTAGCGTATTCTGCCTTTCAGATGAGGTATCCAGCCCATTCCCCGCAGGGGTATTTTGGCAATAAGCGTACCTATGAACGGCATATACATAGCCGCTGTTAAAAATACGGTAAATAACGTGCTGTTCCCGTTATTCGCGAATATACTTCCCGCTGTTTGCAAAATCCAAGCCAAGCCGAAAGCGAATATCATGTACACCGTGAATTGTTTTTTGCTGATTTCTGTTTTATTCATTTTTAGCGAACCTTTCATTATTTATTTTACTTAATTATACAACATTTTTTGGTAAAAAGCAATAGAAAATAAAAGGTTTGGGAAAATTTATATTTAGCGTACGTTTATGCACTTTTTTCACGGCGGTTTAACAGCCAAATAATAATTTACCGTACAAAAAAACGCCGCGATAGAATACCGCGGCGTTTGCACGTAAAATTTATTCGCCCGTCAAAAGCTCGTGAGGTGTAATCTTCTTAACCCGTCTCGACAGCAGGCATGCCGCGCAGAACGCGAACACTATCAATCCAATACCCGCTATAATGTTGTAGGAAACCGGTATGATAAACGTGCCCTTTACAAAGCCAACGCCGCTCAGGAACAACGCCATAATGGGGTTGATTATCTGCATACTTACGATAATTCCCACAACCGTGGAAATTATTACCGACGGCATAAAGCTGAGGGCGGTCTGCACCACAAGCTGCCCCGTTGTAAAGCCTAACGCCTTTAAAATGCCGTAATCGCGCTTTTTGCCGTTGAGCATTGTCCGCACAAGGAGGTACATTACAAAGATAATTACCGCGCAGCTTATGATTATAATGCCGATAACAAGCACCGTCATAAGCGAAACGTAAACACTGCTCGTTGAGTCCAGCACACTCCTGATATTGATTACAGAAGGTATATCGCCGCCGAATTTGTCGGAAATTTCGCTGTTGAATTTGTCAATATCCTCGCCCTCGGTGAGATTTAAATAGTACGTGACGTTCCCCGAAAGCTCGCCTATTTTTTCGTAGCCCTCACGGGTCAGCATACAGTCCTTGCCGAGGTCGTTGGTGTTCTGCGTATAGCCCGATACAATGTATCTTTCGGATTTGCCGCCCGCCTTTAAGATTATCTCGTCGCCTACCTTTATGCCGTTTTCACGGCCGTATTTTATGGCAATGGCAACCTCGTTGTCGTACTGCGGATAACGCCCCTCCACAAACACGGTTTGGTTATTCAGCTTTGAGCAGTCGTTCGTTATGTAACCGTGGAACGAAACGCCGCCCTCGTGCTGAACGTCCGCGTTTGTATAGAGGTAATATTTTGCAACACGGCTGTCGCTTTCAAGCTCCGAGAGGAAATCCTCTTCCCTTTCGTAATTCACCTGTATCATCGCGTCCGCGCTTTCGCCCGCGATTAAGTCCGCAAAAAGCTGTACGTCCACAATAATGTTTCTGACCGCAAGGGAGCAGAACACCAGCATAAGCGAAATCACAAGCATTGTTATGCAGACCGTGACATTCTGTTTAAGGGAGGAAAGCATTGTTTTCACCGCCAGCGCGAAGTTTACGGGCAGGGAAGTTTTGTCAAGGGGAAGATGATTTTTCTTGAAACTATGTGTAGCAATACCTTGCCGCAATGCCGTTATAGGTTCGATTTTCTTGATTTTGTTTGCCGACAGATACACCGCCGCCGCAACGATCGCAAGAATAAGAATTACCGTGCAGATAAAGGGTATCGGCAGGAATTTTACCTCGTAGGGAATACCCGTCTGGGCAATCATCATATCGCTTACCGCAGGGAAAATCAGATAGGAAAGAGCCGCGCCAACCGCCGCCGCGATAACGGAAACGCTTGCAAACTGTACAATAATCGAGGAAACGATTTGTCCGCTTGTGTAGCCCAAAGCCTTTAACGCGCCCAGATTTTTCATATTTTCCTGAATGTAGTTAGCCACGTTCGAGGCGATAACAACCACGCCGATAAGCAGTACCAAAAACGCCATTGCGCTTAAAATTCCCGCGCATATCATCTGGGTAACATACCGTGCGGTACTTACCATTTGGTAATAGTTGGCAAGCGTTGATACCGCCGTAAATTCCTCGGAAATTTTGTCTTTCAGCTTTGTGCTGAAATTCTCGCCGTCCGCTTTGTCTTTTAAGCGTACCGAGGTGTACGTGGCGGGGTACGCGATAAATTCCTCGGAAAATTCCTCGAATTTATCCTCCGTGAACAAAAATGCAAGCATACCGCCGCAGTTGTGAGAGCCTAACATCGGGCTGTTGAAAAATCCGCAGACCGTGTACTCGTATTTTTCGCCCCCAATATCAACCTTAAAGGTATCGCCCGCGGAGTAATTATTTCCCGTCCCGTAAAGCATGGGGAGGTAAATTCCGCTTGTATTGCCGCTGTCCTCGGTAATTTCAAACTTGCCCACGGCGCGGGAAAGAGCCTCCGATTTTTTCAGCATTACCGCCGACGCGGCAAGCTCGTTTTCGTTGTAATCAAAGAGGACGTTTGCGAAGTACGCGTCTGTCGAGGTAAATTCCGTAACATCGGAATTTCCGTCCAGCTCGTCGGAAAGAAAGTCCCGAAAATCCTCCGCGTCCGAGAGGGAAAGTATATTTACGTGACCGTCGTTCAGCTCGTCGTGACTGCGGTCGAAATTTTTCTTGTAGTCCGTGGAAAGCATAAGCCACAAATTCATCATAATCGACGAAAGCAGCACCAGCGCGACGATAGCCACGGTCTGACCCTTTGCCTTGCGGATATTCGACCGCGCGAGCAGCATACTCCTGTTAAAATTCGCGCCCATATTACCACCCCATTTCGGCAAGGAAATCCGACAGCTTTTTGTGTCTTTCCTCATCACCTGCGGCGTATTTTCCCAAATTGCACTCGCCCATAATGGAGCCGTCCTTTACGTAAAGAACGCGGTTTCCGCGCCTTGCGGAGCGCATATCGTGAGTAACCATAACCACGCTCTGCCCCTGTTCGTTGAACCGGGTGAGAGTGTCAAGAACGTCCAAGCCCGACTTTGAGTTAAGCGCACCCGTGGGTTCGTCCGCGAAAAGAATTTCGGGGGAATTTATCAGCGCGCGGACAATTCCCGCCCTCTGCGCCTGACCGCCGGAAATCTGCGTTGGGAATTTATGTATGGTCTCCTCGGGAATGTCCACCGCCGCGAAAAGCTTTTTCGCACGTTCGGTAAGCTCCTTTTTGTCCTTGCTGACCAAAAGTCCCGCCGCAAGAACGTTGTCGAGAACGCTCATTGTGTCGATGAGATAAATCTGCTGAAAAACGAAACCGCAGTGCTCCTTGCGGAACAGCGCAAGTCCGTCCGAATTCAAATCGGTGATTACCTTGTCGCCGAAAGTTATCTTGCCGAGAGAGGGGGTATCCATACCCGAAAGAGCGTACAAAAGCGTGGATTTTCCCGCGCCCGACGCGCCCATAATTACCGTGAAATCCCCCTTGTAAAGCTCCAGATCGATGTTTTTGAGAACGTGCTGCATAGCTCCCCCCGTGGAGAAACTTTTGCTTAAATTCTCGGTTTTAAGTAAAGTATTTTTCATAACAAAACCGTCCTTTCTTGCCATAATTATACTACTTCAAACCTTAACTGTCTTTAAGCAAACCTTAAATTTTCCTTAAATTTGAAAATTTTTTGCACCGCTCAATTTTATTTTAACCGTTATTGCAAGACCGTTTTCCCCGTTTTTTATTTCGAGACCTCCTCCCATTTCTTTCATAAACCCGTCGCAAATGTACAGTCCAAGCCCTGCGCCGTCGGCGTTTTTCGTGTTGCTGCCCCGCTTGAATTTTTCTTTCAGGGAGGGAATTTCCTTTTCGGGTACGCCGCCGCCGAAGTCCTCGATATTAATTTCCAAAAAATTATTTTTTAAGGAAATTTTCACGGTAATTTCCGTGTCCGCGTACTTGTAGGAATTTGCGAAAATATTGTCGAAAACCTGCTGCAAACGGAGCTTGTCCGCGTAAATCATACACTCGGGAACGGGGGGAATTTCCGCGTAGTGAAGATAGTCAGCCCCCGCCAGCATTCCCGAAACAGCGCCGCTTTCCATATCCGTCGGCTCGACGGAAAGCCGGTGCAATTCCTCCAAAGTCGCGGAAAAAAGGTTCGTCACAAGGGTATTGATTTGGTCGGCTTTTTGAATTATGTGGGTGTAATTTTCCCTGCCCCTTTCGCTTTCGGAAACCGCCGCGCCAACCTCCGCCGCAGCCTTAATGCTTGCCACGGGGGTTCTTATGTCGTGGGAAAGTTTCGCCACAAGCTCCTTTTTTGAGGCGTTTGCTTTAGCCTCGGCGAGGCGGGCTTTTTTCAGTTCCGAGCGCATTATGTCGAAACTTTCGGTGAACGCCCCGAAAATATTTCTCCTGTCCATTTCGAGAGGAATATCGAGATTTCCTCCCGCGACGCTTTCGGCGAAATTTTCCAGTTTTTTAAACGGTTTCAGTACTGTTCGGTTCAAATAAATCAAATAAACGGTACAGAAAAAAATTTGCAGAATTACGGCTAAAAAAATTATTTTTACGGAATTTTTTCTTTTTTCCGCGGACTTTTCCGCGCCCGTTCCGCGAATAATTATTTTCCCGCAAACCGTGCCGTCCGCCGCCTCGATGTCGAGAATTGTATCGCGGTTTTTCACCGCCTCGTTAATGCTTTCGCTGAGCCCCGTCCTCGTGGCGAA
Source organism: Ruminococcus sp. (assembly GCA_023665505.1). Classification (GTDB taxonomy): domain Bacteria; phylum Bacillota; class Clostridia; order Oscillospirales; family Ruminococcaceae; genus RGIG8773. The sequence continues at coordinate 6,834 of JAMPDU010000081.1, read as the reverse complement.
AAGGACTTTCCCGTCCCCGTCAAGCACGGTGTAATCAAGGTTTGTGACGTTTTTGTGATTTTCGGGATTATCAAAGTCCGCCTGCACCGACCGCACCGCCGCGTTTACCTCAACGGGGTCCTGCGGGGGCGCGGAATTTTCCTCAAAAAAATAAATAACCGCGGAAATTTCCGCAATAAAAAATATAATAAAAAACAGTAAAATTAATTTATATTTCATCTTTTTTCCCCTTGAAATTTGTACCCGTCGCCCCACACCGTGGTGATATATTCGGGCTTGCCGGGGTTTCGCTCGATAGCCTCCCGGATTTTTCTTATGTGGACGTTTAACGTGCCGTCCCCGGTGAATTTGTCCTCCCAGACCTTTTCAAAAATTTCCTGCTTTGAGACGACGCGGTTTTCGTTTTTCATAAGGTACGCCAGCAGCTTGAATTCCAGCGCCGTGAGCTTTGCGGGAACGCCGTTCACCGCCACCTGCTTTGAGTTGAAATCCACCGTCAGCCGCCCGTCGGAATAAGCCGTATCGGCGGATTTTCCGTAACGTTTCAGCACCGCTTTTACCTTTGCCAAAAGCACGCCGAGAGAATAAGGCTTTTGTATGTAATCGTCCCCGCCGATGTTCAGGGCGATAATTTTGTCGTCATCGCTCGACCGCGCGGAAATGAAAAGTATTGGAATTTCCGTTTTTTCCCGGAGTTCCTTGCACAGTTCAAAGCCGCTGTCGTCCCCCAAATTTATGTCCAAAAGCAGCAAATCCGCGGAATTGTTTTTAAAAAAATCGCGGCATTCCTCCGAGCCGTACACCGCAGCCGCGGATACGCCGAACAGGTTGAAATATTCGGCGGTGCTGTCCGCAAGGAGCTTTTCGTCGTCGATTATCAGGCAGTCGTATTTCATTTTGAACCTCCGAAATTTTTTTGTACTTATATTTTAGCACATTATATGCAAACCGTCAATATCAAATAAATTTACACAAAAACGGCAAAATTATTTTCAAAAAAAATTGTGCGGAATTACCCTTGACATTTCCCGAAAAAGGACGTATAATATTTCCAAGATGTGTGGCTTAACGCGTAAATCCGGTCGTTAAGCCGCGCATTTTTTATTTTTGGTTTTATTTTGGAGGTAAGGTCATGGACGGTAAAAATGAAAAAATGGCGAGCGTCCCCGTGAAAAAATTAATGCTTTCTATGGGCGTGCCGATGATAATTTCAATGGTTTTGCAGGCGGTCTACAACATTGTGGACAGCGCGTTTGTGTCCAACATGGCGCAGGGCGGCGAGGACGCTTTGAACGCCCTTACGCTGGCGTTTCCGCTGCAAATTTTAATGGTAGCGGTCGGCATTGGCACGGGCGTGGGAGCGAACGTGCTCATCGCGAAAAACCTCGGTCAAAATGACGAAAAAGCCGCGGCGAAAGTCGCGGGAAACGCCGTGTTTCTGGGAATTGCGATTTATTTGATTTTTCTTTTGTTTGGGATTTTCGGCGCGGGGGCGTACATTTCCTCTCAAACGGACAACGGCGTTATTTCGGCAATGGGAACGGAGTACCTTAAAATTTGCTGCGTATTTTCTTTCGGAATGTCGCTTTTCGCGGTTTTTGAAAAAACTCTTCAGGCGGCGGGACGTTCCCTCTGCTCAACAATTGCGCAGATTTTGGGCGCGGTTACAAATATAATTTTAGACCCGATTTTAATTTACGGGCTTTTGGGCTGCCCCGAAATGGGAGTAAAAGGCGCGGCGTACGCCACGGTTATCGGGCAAATTGTTTCATTCGCGGCGGCGTTGATTTTCCACATAAAATTCAATTCGCGGATAAAAATAAAGGTTCGGGACATTGCGCCGTCGGCGAAAGTTATTGGCGGAATTTATTCGGTGGGACTTCCCGCCATAATTTCCCAGGCGCTCATTTCGGTAATGACATACGGCATGAATTTAATTCTCATAGACGTCAGCGAGGGCATGGTGACGGCTTACGGACTTTACTATAAAATCCAGCAGTTTTTGCTGTTCGCGGCGTTCGGAATGAGGGATGCGATAACGCCCATAACCGCGTTCAGCTGCGGCATGGGGGACGAAAAGCGTATTGCCGAATGTGTGAAATTCGGGCATTTGTTTACGGCGGTTATCATGCTTGCGGGCTGTATTTTGCTTGAAATTTTCGCCGTTCCCTTTTCGGAAGTTTTCGGACTTTCCGGTGAAACTCAAACCCTTTGCGTAAGCGCAATCCGCATAATTTCCCCGGGACTTGTTTTCGCGGGAATCAACATTGCTTTTCAGGGAATTTTTCAAGCGGTGGGAAACGGCGCAGGTTCGCTGGCGGTATCGGTTTGCAGGCAGTTTTTGTTTGTGTTCCCGTTCGCTTTGATTTTCGCGCGGGCTGCCAAAATAAACTACGGTTTAAACTGGCTTTTGTGGGCGGTTTTCCCCATTGCGGAAATTCTCACCGCTGCTGTTGCCGTGATTATTTTCGCGAAAATTTTCGCCAAAAGGAAAATTAAATCGGGCGCAATAGATTAATTAACGATTAATAAATATTATTTACCATCATCTCCGCAACCTTCGTAAAACGGGGTTGTTTGCGGAGATGATTTTTAAATTTTCGATCATTTGGGGTTCTCAAAATGGTCACTATTTGTTCCAACTTTACGTAGATTTGCAAAGTCACATCGGGACGGTTGTGCCATGTACGTTTGGCGGTATCAGCATTGTGACATCTCTGAAAGCGTTTTCGGGAAACACTTTGCGTATTTTAATATTTGTAACTGTCATAACAAATCATCACAAACCCGTCAGAACCGCAAGCGCCGCAGCGATTGATACGGGGACGCTCACCGTGTCGTTTCCGTTGTGAGAAATTAGCTCCGCGTAAGCCGAAATTGGGGCGGCGACCAACGAGAAAATCACGCAGCGTGGCACGGACAAATCCGACAAAATCATCAGCAGTACAAAGCAGACAATCAAATCGGTGACAGCCATTGCGGCGGTGCCTTCCCAAGTTTTTTTCGGGTCGGCAAGGGGGATTTTTACGCGGTGTTTGCCGAAATTTATTCCCACAAGCGCGGCGGCGGTATCGCCAATTCCCCAAGTGATTATTGCCGTCACGGCGATATAAATTTTCCCCAATGCGCCGCACACCGCTATTAAAACTGCGTTTGTCAGAAACAGCAAAAGCAGGCTTTTTTTGACTTCGCCATTTGCCTTTTGCACGAACAATTCGCCGTACCATTTCTGCTTTTCGGCAAGGTGCAGAATGGGGTACACAACCGCCGCAAACAGCGTGCAGCAAATCGTTGGGACAAGCCAACTGTCCGAAACAAAAATCATAAAAACCGAGCTTGTGTACGCAACCATATGCAGCATTTTACGCCAAACCGCTTTTGGGATTTTAAAAAGCAATCGGGCGGTCAGCAGTACGGCAACAAAGCAAATTAGGTAAATTAAATATTTCCCGAAACAAATCAGCACGTCCGCAATAATTTGAATTTTTGAGATATATTCCCAATAATTCAGTATCAGCATTAACGCTCCAAGTACGGTCAAAATTCCGCCTGTTGCAAGTCCCACAATTTTGTTGTTGACTTTGTTTGCGAATTGGGCGGAAATAATTGAGGCGGCGGTGGCGGTAATTATGCAGATTAAAAGCACGTCCCACCGCTCAAACAAAATCGCGGGGTCAACGGCAATGTGACTTACCGAGGCGATAAGCGCAGTAAAGGTCATAATAAAAGTGCTTGTGCCGACGGCGGGTTTTTGCTCCATACCGAGAAAAGCCGTGAAAACAACCAGCATCATCATTCCGCCGCCCGAGCCTACAAAGCCCGTGCCAAAACCGATAGTCAGCCCGAAAAACAGCGAAATTATTACACCCTTGAAATCAAGTCCCGCGCCTTTGGAAACGGTTTCCTTGCGTGAAGTGTCGGGTTTTATGAGAAAGCGTATGCCAATGCAGAAGGTCAGAAACAGCGTAAAACTGCCCAGCACCACGTTCCCCGCGTGCCAAGCGACAACGCTGCCCGCGACGCACATTCCCACAATGCAGGCGAGCATAATCCAGCCCCGTTTAAGGTCGATATTTTTGTGTTTTATGTAAATCGCCGTCGTTACTGCCGAGCCTAAAATGTCGGAAGCAAGGGCGATTGCTGTGGCGTGGTAAGCGCCCGCCTCGCCAGCGAACGACGGACACAAAACTATCAAAATCGGCACCATAACGGTCGCCGCGGAAAGTCCCGCCAGACCCGTGCCTATGCCCGCCCCGAGGGCGGCGGTTATATACCAGAAATATTCCATAAACGCCTCGCTTTTTCCTGTCTTGAAAGACGGGTTTTGTTTGTTGTACAATTATATTATACACTTTATTTGGCGGAATTGCAAGGGGGAATTTTCATTGATGCGGCATTTTCAAAATGTGATACTGTCTCTTATGCTCTTTAAAATTTTAGCTGCGTCCCGGAGATGTTAGCCGACATCGCAGCGGCGGTGTGATGCTTTGGCAAATAATTCCATAAAATCTGAGATAAGGTACTTGACATTTGGGCGGGTTGTACTATAATGTATTTGTGAATGAAAAAAGATAATAATTTGAACAAAAATAAAACGGCAGACCTTTAGGAATTACGACTTGCAAATTTGAACGCAATATGTTATAATGTTAAGTATTATCACAATATGGTATTATTTCCAAATGTATGGAGCACCCTCAGACCTCGGACGACGGCAGGTATCTTCTTGAACAGTACGCCGCAAATATGCGCGAAACGATACATAATTCCAATACACCTATGGCGCTTGTCAACATAAATACCTGCAAGGAGCTTTACGACGATTTTTCGGACGTTTTTGACGATATATTCAAATGCGTTGAAAACACCTCCGTCCTTAGGGAAAGCAGCGAACCCGCCATGTATCGCTTATGAGCATTATCAGAATATTTTCGATGAAATATTTCTTTCCGTTGACGAAAAATTCGGACGTACGCCCAAAATGCGTCTTCAGCGCCAGGTAACCGATTTTACCGAGCTTTATAAACGAGGCGCGGTAACGGACGGTATGCGTTTTACAATGAAGTACGACGGCGAGGTTTATAATGCCAAGGCAGTTTGCTCCGGCGAAGAGTGCTATTTTGTGGTGCTTGACGAGAACGGAAATTATTATACCGACAGCATGGGAAAGACTATGGGTATTTATACGACGTCTTCCGCCGCGGGCGTTGACGTTATAAATCTAAGACGTGAGAAAAAAGGTATCTCCGAAAAAATAAAGACTCTTCGGGGAACTACATACTGGGTCAACGATGATGGTATGAGCATTAAAGACCTTATTGATAAATATTGAGAACCTGTCTTATGAAAACAGGTTCTTATTTTAATTTTGGTTGGATTGGAGAAAATAATATGTCCGCTGTTACAGAGCTTAGCAAATCAAGATACTGCAAAGGTATACAATGTCCCAAAATACTGTGGCTTGACGAAAACAAACCCGAGGCAGCCGAGGACGTGCTGCCGAAAAATGTGCTTGCCTCGGGCACAAAGGTGGGAGAGCTTGCAAGAAATTATTTCGGAAACCATTCGACGGTTGAATTTTCATACGATAAAGCCGCGATGATAAATCAGACAATGGTAAAGGTTCTTGAAAAGCTAAAGAAAGCAGTTGATCGGTAGTTAATTTTTTATACCGAAAATCCTGTATATTGCTTTCAGCATATTGTACTGACGGCGTTCAACAGCGTAACTGACGGCGTTGTCGGCATTATTTCTGTTTAGTATATTCCCGAGCATAAAAGGAATTATTGAAAACACGTTCAAATCGGGGCGGAATGAAAGCCTTTTGAATATTTCCCGCTTAACTTCGGGCGCGTTTGCGTGAAACAAATCAAAAATAAAATTGGTTGAATTCCGGCACATAAAATCCGTATAATTTAAGCCGTATTCTTTAAGAAGTGAAACCGCCTCGGAATAATTTTCGGGAGACGCATAGTACCGAACGGTGCAGTACAGTATTTCCATAAGACTTCTTTTTTCGTCTTCGCCTATTTCAAGCGTAAATATTTCCCGTATTTTTTGGCTGTATTCATTAAACGGATTATCGGAAATAATGCATTCCATAATCTCTCCTAGCCTGTCAAAGCAGCTGTAAAAATCTCTGCCGCACAGCCTGAATACGGGTTTGCCGATTTTCTGACGCTTTTCGGGACTGCATTTGTACAGCGCTTTGTCCGCCGCGCTGTATCTGTATGTGAAATATTTTTCACCGTTTTCTCGTTTGCCCTTGCGTATTGTTTTTTCGGAATATCCCACGCCGGGAATTTTAAGCTCGTCGCCTTCCGAAAGAACCGCGTCCGCCAGACCGCCGGAAATAACCGTGTTATTTTGATAATATTCAATTATATTCTGCGGCTGAACGCGGTTCGGGACGTAATTGTTTTTAAGCTCCTCGCTGTATTTTAAAATATAGAAATTTGTATTTGTGCGTACAATAAATTCGTTTGCATTAAGCTCCTCGGCATATGCAGGTGAAAATTTGCAAAAACTGCCGTTAGCCATACCGCCGCAGGAATTAAAAACATTTCCCGAAATTTCGATTTTGTCAATGTCCGCGGTAATTGTCCAGTTTTTTATTTCCTGACATTTATCGGGATTTATCGGCGGCTCGTTTTTATTTTTGGGGGGCTGCACAGTAATATATCCGTTTTCAATAAGCATATCTGCATATGCGGCGTCAATGTTCAAAATATTTTTAAAACAATTTTCGGCAACGGTAAATCCGTTTTCGGCAAAAAGTCTTAGAACTTGTCCACATAGGCTAAAATCTGCGAAGAAGAGTATGCAAATTAGAAA
>JAMPDU010000080.1 GCA_023665505.1 Ruminococcus sp. | reverse complement strand
CCGCAGCCTTGAAAGGCTGGCGAACTTTTTGCTTGCCTAAAGGGCTTTTGGTTAGCTTGTTGTGCAAAGTTAATTGCTGAAACGCCGTTTAAAAATGCGTGTTAAAAAGTACGCAAAATAATTATTTATTTTAATTACCGAAAATGACAAAATATAACAGCGCGTCTGCTGTAAAATATACTCATAAAATTTGTTGGGAAGTGAAAAAATGCCTGTAATTATTGAAACGTCCGAAAATACCGTTACAGCCCGCCTCAGCGGCGAAATAGACCACCACAACGCGGCTGGAATACGCTCGGATATTGACCTTGCCGTCGACCGCTGCCGTCCGCAAAAACTTATTCTCGACTTCGACGGCGTGACTTTTATGGACAGCTCGGGTATAGGTCTTGTTATGGGGCGGTACAAGGCTGTAAAGGCTTGCGGCGGCGTTGTTATCGTCGAAAACACGGGAAGTCAGATTAAAAAAGTCATGCGCCTCGCGGGTCTGGACAGACTTGCCGTTATAAAATGATTTCTGTATTATTTTGCCAAAATAATTAACTAAGTTAATATTTAACTATGTTAAGTACCGCAAATTTTTTTTGCTGAAATTTAAGTTTTTTTAATCAAAAATAATCATTTTTTGCAAAAATAACTCATTTTTCGCAAAAAATGCTCAAAAATATATGTACAATTTATAACTAAATTATGTCATAAATATATATTATGCCAATAATTAACAATTATTGCTGCTCGGAAATTGTCGGACAGCTTGATGAAAGGAATGTTAAATTTGAAAATCATAAACGAAATAAAGTGCGTTTTTCCCGCAAACAGCATGAACGAGAGCCTTGCCCGTTCCCTGATTTCCGCCTTTTCGGCGCAGCTCGACCCTACCGCCGGGGAAATCGGCGAGATAAAAACCGCCGTCTCCGAGGCGGTGACAAACTGCATTGTGCACGGCTACAGGGGGCGGACGAACGGCAGTATCGAGCTTGTGGGGCGTATTTTGGAGGGCGGCGTGCTGTACATAAAAGTGCGGGACAAGGGCTGCGGAATTGCCGACGTAAAGCAGGCTATGGAGCCGCTGTACACCTCTGCGCCGGAGGAAGAGAGGGCGGGGCTTGGCTTTGCGGTTATGGAAAGTTTTATGGACAAGGTGACGGTCAGAAGTTCCCCAAACAAGGGAACCAGCGTTATTATGACAAGGAAAATTTTACCTATCAGCGAACGGCAGGAATGAGGGTACATATAAAATAAAGAAAGGAAATACCTGCCGTGAACGTACTTAAAAACGAAAACAAAACGAGCCTTGCCGAAGATAATCTCGGGCTTGCACACCTTTGCGCCAACCGATTCAGGGGGCGGGGCATAGAGTATGACGATTTGTACGGCGCGGGCTGCGTGGGGCTGGTTAAAGCCGCAGCCGCCTTTGACAGCGGGCGGGGCGTGAAATTTTCCACCTATGCCGTGCCGGTGATTTTGGGGGAAATCAAGCGGCTTTTTCGGGACGGGGGAATGATAAAGGTCAGCCGTTCCGTCCGGGAATTGGGAATGAAAGTGACCCGTGCACGGGAGCGGTTTTCACTTCTGCACGGGCGCGAGCCTACGGTCGGCGAGCTTGCGGAGCTGACGGGCGCGAATCCCGAGGACGTCGCCGAGGCTTTGGCGGTGAATATGCCGCCGCTTTCGCTGACGAGCAGTTCCGAAGATGACGAGGGGGCGCAGATAGACGTCGCGGAGCCCGCCCCGGACGCGGGGCTTGTGGATATACTCTCTTTGCGGCAGGCGTTGTCCGCGCTGGACGAAAAAGACCGCAGGCTTTTGTACTGCCGATATTTTAAGGACATGACACAGACGGGCACGGCGGAAGTCCTCGGTATGACGCAGGTGCAGGTTTCGCGGAGGGAGAAAAAATTGCTTTTGCTGCTGAGGGGGAAATTACTTGAATAATTAAAAATTAACAATTAATAATTAATAATTTTTCAAGCCGGCATAAATGAAATAAACCCGCTGACAAACCAATGTCGGCGGGTTTAAATTAATATTTTTGTACGGGTTATTTGTACCGCTACAGTGACGGTTTGCAAAAATAATTATTAATTAATTAATTAATCCACAACCCCATACCTCGCCGCGATAAACTTGTAGTACTTAAACGGCACAAAATACCCCTGCTCAACCTGACAGACGGGGCACTGCTTTGGCACAAGCCTGCCTTTGTGAATATGCCCGCAGTTAAGGCACATCCACTCGGTATCTTCGTCGCCTTGGAACATCTTGCTGCTTTCGATAAGCTCGGCGAAACAGCCGAAACGGTCTCCGTGAGCCTTTTCGATTTCGGCGATTTTCTCAAAGGAAAAAGCGACGTCGTTAAAGCCCTCCTCCTTGGCGATACGGGCGAAATCGGGGTACACCTTTTCGTACTCCTCATACTCGTTGTGCTGCGCCGATTTCAGCAAATCCTCGATTTTGTCGTAATTGTCCACGGGGTAGCCCGCGCTGTCAATGACGACAGTCCCGCCGTTTTCTTTTTTCAGGTGGTTGTAGAAAATCTCGGCGTGGGCTTTTTCCTGCTTGGCGGTGAGGTTAAAAATGTTGTAAATAAAATAACAGCCCATTTTCTTAGCCTTGTCGGCGGCGAAGGAATAGCGGTTTCTCGCCTGGCTTTCCCCCGCGAACGCCCGCATAAGGTTAATTTTGGTTTGGCTTTCCGAAAAATTTACGGACATAATATCAACTCCTTTTGGGGATATTATGCCCGTTTTTTTGTTAAATATTCGCCGTTAAAGAGTTATAATTTCATTTCCGTTTTCGTCAGTCTGAATGGCAGGGGTTGCCGATTTTGTCGTAAACGAAAAACCGTTTGTGGCTGTTTGGGGTACGTACTTTCCGCCGCTTGAAACGAGGGCGCAGATTTTGAATTTATATTTTGTGTTCGCGGTAAGACCCGTCACGGTGCACTGCGTTCCGCCCACGTCTTTGTACTTTGCGTACTTGCCCGTTTTTTCGTCGTATTTGTATACGCGGTAGGCTTTTGCGCCGTCTACTTTATTCCATGTCAGGGTAATTTTATTTTGGGTTGTTTTGCCTTTTATGCCTGCGGGGGCGGCTAATTTTTTCGCCGTTGCCGTACTGCTTGAGGAGCTTGTTTTTGCGGCGGGAGCGTTGCCGTAAGCGTACTTAACGCCGTATTCTTTGCAATATTTCTCTGCCTCGGAACCTTTTGTTACATACGCCGTGAATAGTTTTGGTGTAACCGGAGCATAGTTCAATTTGTCTAACCCGGTGTCCCAATATTCATAATAACCTTTTGTTTTACCGTCAGCTACAACAGTATCGTAGAATTTATAACTGTCAACATTTTTTCCTCCTTTCTTTTCTGTAATACGGTTATAAATCTCAACAAGACCGAAACAATTCTGTTCATTTTTGTCTCCCATGAGTCCCTCGCTGTAGTCACCGATTTTTGTGTTTGAGGGAATGGTCAGGCTTTCAAGATTATAGCAGTTAAGAAAAGCCTTGTAACCTATTCGTATACATTTGCTTGGTATATTTATTGACGATAATGAAACACAATCACGAAATGCGCTGTTTTCAATCACAAATTCACGCTCATCTTTTTCTATTTTAAAAGTTTTAAGTGATATGCAGTTGCAAAATGCGCCGTTGCCTATACCCGACCCTTGTCCGTCATAATATATACTCCCTTTTACCGTAACGCTTTCAAGTGCCGTGCATCTTAAAAAAGCATCAATGCCAATTGTCGCGTCACCTTTAAAGGTTACCTTTTTTAATGCTGTGCATTTACAAAAAGCCTCTCTTCCGACTTTTGTACAGCTTGCGGGAAAAGTAACGCTTGTAATTGTATTGTTTCCTGAACCGGAAAAGCTCCCAAAGGCGTTGTCATAAACATAAGAAACTCCGTCGGGAATAACAATATCTCCGCCCTTGCCGTTATATTCGGAAATATATTTTTTCCCCTCGAAATTGGTTTTAATAACAAAATCGCTGCTTGCCGCCTCGGCGGTTATCGCTGTAATCGGCTCGTTTGCCGTACCCATAGGCGCGCCCGTGCAAATTCCCGCCGCCATTACCGCGGCTGCCGCAATTGCGGTGATTTTTTTTAAATTCATAAAAAAACTCCTTTTTAATAAAAAATTTTTCGCCGTAAAACAATATTTTAATTATAAAGGAATTTTTAAATAAAATGGTTAAAAAACTTTTTTTTTTTTTTTTACCAAATTGTGAATTATACGTTGTTATTTGTTTTTGTGAGAAATTTTTACCGCCGTCAGCAAATTTTCGTTGACGGTGAATTTTATTTCAAGCCCCGCAAAGTCCATTATATAGACCCTTTCGGGGGAATTTTGGCACGCGGGGCGGGGGTCTTGCTCCAGCGCCTCGATAAGTCCGCGGCGCAGCTCCTCGGGGACTTTTTCAAGCTGCCCCGGCGCGAATTCAACCCGCAAAACGTCCTCCGGGCGGGAAAATCCCCCCGCAGCCTCGGGGTGCGCGTCGGTGTAGGCAAGGTAGGGCTTGACGTCGTAAACGGGCGTGCCGTCCATAATATCCGCCCCGCTGACGTACAGCACGGGGGCGTTCGGGGCGGTAAAGTCAATTTTTTCCAGCCGCACCGAGGAAAGTCCGATAGGGTTTGGGCGGAACGGCGAGCGTGTGGCAAAAACTCCCATTCGCTTGTTGCCTCCCAGCTTGGGCGGGCGGACGGTTGGAGACCACTCGCCACGTTCCGTCCCCGAAAATTCCCACAAAATCCATATGTGAGAGTAGCCCTCCAACCCCCGAAACGCCTCGGGAACGCGGTATTCCGGCTCAAAAACGATTTGCGAGACAAGCCCCGTCAGACCGCTTTGGCGGGGTATTCCGAATTTTTCGGGGAAGTGGCTTTTTACTCGGGCAATGATTTTCATGGCGATGCTCCTTAAATTTATATTTTAATTGTAGCACAAATTTGCGGAAATGTCAATCAATGAAATTCACAAAAAATTAACCGAATTGCAATGCAATTATCATTGAATTTTATTTGCGGAGGCGTTATAATTTGTACACAAGTTAATTGTACGCAATTAAATTTTACAAAATTAAAGGAGAGATAAAAATGAACGTTTACGATTTTAACGTGAAAACCCAAACCGGCGGAACCGTGCCGCTGTCAAACTACGAGGGAAAGGTGCTGCTTATCGTCAACACCGCCACGGGCTGCGGCTTTACGCCCCAGTACGACGATTTGCAGGATTTGTACGACCTGCACGCAAAGGACGGTTTGGAAATTTTAGATTTCCCCTGCAACCAGTTCAACGAGCAAGCTCCCGGCAGCGACGACGAAATTCACTCGTTCTGCACGGGGCGGTACGGGATAACTTTCCCCCAGTTTTCAAAAATCGACGTGAACGGGGAGAACGCAATTCCGCTTTATAAGTACCTTACGTCGAACACGACTTTCGGCGGCTTTAAAGGACCGATGTCGCTGGTGCTGAAACCGATCGTCAAAAAAATGGACAAGGATTACAAAAACAACGGCAACATTAAATGGAATTTCACAAAATTTTTAATCGACAGAAACGGGGAAATTGTCGCCCGTTTCGAGCCGACGGATTCTTTGGAGGAAATGAAAATTAAAGTGGAGGAATTGCTGTAATGTTTCATTTTGATTACAAAACGGAAAATACCTGTTCACAGCTTATAAGCCTCGATTTGGAGGGGAACGTTATTCACAACGTGCGTTTTACGGGCGGGTGCAACGGCAATTTAAAGGCGATACCCCTGCTAATCGAGGGCTGGACGGTTGAACAGGTTGAGGAAAAATTAACGGGCGTGATTTGCGGGCGCAGACCCACTTCCTGCGCGGATCAGCTTGCGAAAGCGGTGCGGGCGGCGTATGAGGCGATGTCCGCCGCGGAAAAATAAAATTACGGAAAGGAAGATTTTTATGAAAATTGCTGTAAGATATTATTCGCGGGGCGGCAACACGAAAAAAATTGCGGAAACGATTGCCAAAGCCGCAGGCGTCGAGGCAAAAACAACCGACGAACCGCTTAAAGAAGATGTGGATATTCTTTTTCTCGGCAGCGCGCTGTACGGATTTGACGTTGACGATAAGGTAAAAAATTTTATCGGCGGAATAAACGTATCCGTGGGCAAGGTTGCGAATTTTTGCACAACGGCGGTGGTGAAGTCCAACCGCAAACAAATTGCAAAACTGTTGGCGGAAAAAAATATACCGTTAGCGGAGAAAGAATTCGCATGCAGGGGTTCTTTTACGGTGATGCACAAAGGCAAGCCGGACAGCGGCGACTGCGCGGCGGCAGAGGAATTTGCGAAAAAAATTCTTTCGGAGGGAAATTAAAATGCCGAATAAATACGACGCGCTGAAACTTGAAAATCAGCTTTGTTTTCCGCTTTATGTGTGCGCGAAAGAGGTTGTAAAGGCGTACAAACCTTATCTTGACAAGCTGGATTTGACGTACACCCAGTACATAACAATGATGGTGATGTGGGAGCGCAAAGAGCTTAAGGTCAAGGATTTGGGCGGGTATCTTTATCTTGATTCGGGGACGCTGACGCCGCTGCTGAAACGTCTTGAGGAAAAGGGTTTTGTCAGCAGAAAGCGTTCTGAAAAAGACGAGCGGGACATGATTGTCACCCTAACCGACGCGGGCGAAAAGCTGAAAAGAAAAGCCGCGGCGGTACCCGAAAAACTTGCCGCATGTATAAGTATTGAGCCCGAAAAGGCGCGGGAATTGTATGAAATTCTTTATGAAATAATCGGCAAATTGGCGGAATAAATTTAAAAAATTTTTACCGAAATTTTTATATTCCCCCGTCAAGAATTTTATAAACAAGTTCCATGTCAATATTTTTCCGCACCTCGTCGGCGAGCAGATTGTACTGCTGTTCTTTGTAATTTTTTCTGTCGGTTTTTTTGCCGTTGTAAATCAGATTTTTTCTTTGGTACAAAGCGTTTACGATACTTTCGGCGACTTCGGAATTATCAAAAATTCCGTGGATATAACAGCCGTAAACGTTCCCGGCGAAAGCTCCGCCGCAGGATAAAAGCGGGGGATTTTCGGAAAAAGTTTTGCCCATATGTATTTCGTACCCCGAAAAATTTTTTCCGGAAAGACAGGAAAAAATTCCGCCGATTTCGTAGAAATTACCGCTTGTCCGACCGCGTATTTTTTTGTCGGAAAAAATTGTGCGGCTCTTTAAAAGTCCCATTCCGTCAATGTTTCCGCCCCCTTCGGAATTGTTGGGGTCGGAAATTTTTTCGCCTAAAATTTGATAGCCTCCGCAAATTCCGAAAAGGGGAATTCCTTTTGAAACACAATTTTTTATTGCCGTTTCGACGCCGCTTTCCCGCAGCCAATTCATGTCGGAAATTACGCTTTTGGTACCGGGAATTATTATAAAATCGGGATTTCCCAGCTGTCCCGATTTTGAAACATATCTCACTGAAACGCCGTCGTACAGAGAAAAAACGTCGAAGTCGGTAAAATTTGAAATACGCGGCAATTTAATTACCGCAATGTCGATTACACCGTCCGCATAATTTTTTTGCAATTTTTCAGATAAACTGTCCTCGTCGTCGATGTCGCAGTTAATGTACGGAACGACCCCCACAACGGGCTTTCCGCCGCGTTTTTCGAGGATTTCAACGCCGTCGGAAAATAAATTTTTATCCCCGCGGAATTTGTTTACCACAAGACCTTTTACCATATTTTTTTCGTCGTTTTCAAGCAAATCAAGCGTACCCAAAAGCTGCGCGAAAATTCCGCCGCGGTCGATGTCACCAACCAATAAAACGGGGGAATTCGCCAGTTTCGCCATGCCCATATTAACGATGTCGTCAGCCTTTAAATTAAGCTCCGCGGGACTTCCCGCGCCCTCTACAACAATAATTTCGTACCGATTTGCAAGCGTGTTATAAGCGTTCATAATTTCGGGAATAAGCGATTTTTTTTGCTTAAAATAATCAACTGCCCGCATATTTCCCAGCACCTCGCCGTTCACAATTACCTGCGAACCGACGTCGCTTGTGGGCTTTAAAAGTATTGGATTCATTAACGCCGACGGCGCAATTCCCGCCGCCTCAGCCTGCATCGCCTGCGCTCTGCCCATTTCGAGAAAATCCTCGGTAATGTATGAATTTAACGCCATATTCTGCGATTTAAACGGCGCGCAGGAATAGCCGTCCTGTTTGAAAATTCTGCACAAAGCCGCCGCAAAAAGGGACTTTCCCGCGTTCGACATTGTGCCTTGAATCATGATTGATTTAGCCATTTTTTACACTCCTTAACGCGTTAATCAGCGCGGTATTTTCCTCGTGATTTCGCACCGCAATTCGGAAAAAATTTTCATCGAGACCGACAAAATTCCCGCAGTTTCTTATTAAAATTTTATTTTTCAAAAGCAATTTATCAAGGGGCAATTTACTTTTAAATAAAATAAAATTCGCCTCCGAGGGGAAAATTTTAAAATTTAATTTTTGCAGTTCTTTTGATAGAAATTCACGTTCCGTTTCAATAATTTCAATTGTTTTTCGTATGTAATTTTCCTCGTTCAAAGCGGCAATTCCCGCAATTTGAGCCGGGGCTGAAACGCTCCAAAACTGCCCTATTTTGCGGACTTTTCCGGCAATTTCCGAACTCCCGAAAAGCGCGTAGCCAAGCCGCAAACCCGCCATTGCGTAAATTTTTGTAAACGCTTTTAAAACAATAATATTTTTATTTATAAAATTTTTTGCGGACATATTTTCGCCGCCAATTACAAAGTCCAAAAAACATTCGTCGCACAAAAAAATAATATTATTTTCTAAGCATTTTTCGCATATTTCTTTAAGAATTTTCATGTCAATTGTTTTTCCCGTCGGATTATTCGGCGTACATAAAATCAGCATATCAACACTGTTATTGAGACATTCGAGAATTTTTTTGTCAATGGAAAAATTATTTTCCTCCGAGAGAAAATGCAGGGTAATTTTACCGCCAAATTCCCGCAAAGCCTTTTCGTACTCCGAAAATGAAGGCGCGCAAATTACCGTATTTGGGGGCTTTAAAGCCTGCACAATTTTGTAAATCAAGTCCGCCGCGCCGTTCCCGCAAACAATATTTTTTTCGGGAAAATTTTCTCGTTCAGAAATTTTTTTAATTAATTTTCCGCAATAAGGGTCGGGGTATTTTTCCCAATCGCTGACGGAATTTTTCAGAATATTTTTTACATTTTCAGGCATGCCGAGCGGATTGATATTCGCGGAAAAATCAAGCAGAATTTCACTGCCGTAAACGTCGCCGCCGTGCAGAAAATTCATCATAAAATTACCCCCATTATCAAATCTCTTACCAATACCGAAAAAATTAAAATAATTGCCGAAGTGCCGTACATAAGGCGGTTTGCGCGGCGTATATCTTCATTTTCCACGGGACGAATATTGTCGCCGATGTACTCTTTTTTATGCAATTTTCCGAAATAATAAGCGTCCCCCGCAAGCTGAATTTCAAGCGCACCCGCGCACACGGACTCGGTTTGCGCCGAATTTGGGCTGGCATGTTTTCGACGATCCCGCCGCCATATTTTGAACGCGTTTTTGCCGTTATATTTTAAAAAATACGCCGAAAAAATCATCGCCAAAGCTGTAATTCTCGAGGGAATAAAATTCAAAAAATCGTCAAGTTTTGCCGCAAATTTTCCTATTTCCGCGTATTTTTCATTTTTATATCCAATCATGGAATCCATTGTGTTCGCGGCTTTGTAAAAAAATCCGAAAACCGCTCCGCCGAGAGAAATAAATATCAGCGGCGCGGTCACCCCGTCTGAAGTATTTTCCGCGACGGTCTCAACGGCGGCTTTGATTATTCCCGTTTCGTCAAGATTTTCGGTGTCCCGACCGACTATCATCGAAACGGCTTTTCGCGCCTTTGGAAAGTCGTTTTCAGCAATCGCGCGGTACACTTTCATGCTCTCGTCCCGCAAACATTTCGGCGCGATTAAATAATAGCACATCACGCTTTCGGCGGCAATTCCAAGCCATAAATTTATTTTGTAAAACGCAATTAAAATTGCTGCGGGAATTGCCGTTGAAACTGCGAGAACAGTTATTGCAAGTACAATTCCGCCTAATTTTAAATTGCCCGCAAACCCTTTGCGTACCGCGTTTTCGAGGCGCGAAATCAACGTCCCGATAAGCCTCACGGGGTGCGGCAATTCGTACGGGTCGCCCAAAAATAAATCAATTATAAAGCCGATTATTATCGGTAATGAAAAAATAAATCCGCTCATATTTTCTCCAAAATAATTATTTTTTCGCCGTCAAATTCGGTAATAAAACCGTCCCCGTTTTTAATTTGATAATCGTAATAATCTTTTTTCGGGACGGCGTATTTTTCAAGTATCGACATTATAGTTCCGCCGTGAACAACCAGCGAAATAACGCCGTATTTTTCGTATTTTTCGGTAATTTTTTCAAAAGCTGAAATACATCTTTTTTTGAATTTATCGGGATTTTCACCGTTCGGAAAAGTCATTTTTCCGCCGCTGTCAATCCATTTTTGATAGTCGGAATTTCCCGATAAATCATAATAATTTTTACCCTCAAAATCGCCGAAATCACATTCCCGAAAATCATTAATTTTAATAATTTTTTTATTGGGGTAAATAATTTTTGCAGTATCAGTACAGCGTTTCATACCGCTTGAAAAAACGATTTCGCAGTCGGGATAATTGCGGCTTAAAAGTTCGTCAATCCCTTTGGTACACAGTGTTTCATCGGTTCTGCCGATGTATCTTTTTTCAAGATTTCCCGCGGTTTTTCCGTGACGAATAAAAATAATTTTCATTAAATTTCACCTTTAATTATTGTGGGAATTCCGCAGCAAATTCGTACAACGGCTGAGGAATTTTCCGCAATAATACAGCCCGCACTGCCAACCTGTTCCCGCCAAATTCTTTCGCTTTTTTCAATCGGAATTATTCCGCAGCCGATTTCGTTTATAATAATTATTATATCGGAATTTTTCTCGCACAATTTTTTTGTAAATTCCAAAACATCGATTTTTTCATCAATGAGACGGCGTACAAACATGTGAAAATCCGTTACGCATTTTGCGGAAAAAACCTCGTTAATACCGCATTTACCGCCGTCTAAAATTTCATTTTCGGCAATATTAAAACGCCGTTTCGCAAAATTTTTTTTTCCCTGAAACGCGCCGCCCGTTATCATTGTCATAACGCAAAAACCTCCGTAATTTTTTCGCCGATTACCGTAAAAATAAGTACCGAAATTTCGCATAATTGCAAAAACCAACCTGCCAAATCACCCGTAATTCCGCCGAAATTTTTATAGGCTGAAATTTTGTAATAAATAAAGCAAAAAATTGCGCCGATAAAGGCAAGTCCGCCAACAAAAAAATTTTGAAAAAGCATTGCCGCAAAACAAAAAATTACAATTAAAAAAAGAGTAAAAACAGTAATTTTTTTATGCGCGGGCTTGGAAAATTCCCACAAAAAACCGCTTTTTTTCGCGCTTTTGAAGGTAACCGCCGCAATGCCGCTGAACGCCCGCGACAAAACAAATCCGCAGGCGATAATAACCGTATTTTTCACCTCGCAAAGCAGCGCGGTTTGCAGAATTAAATAGGCGCAAAGCCGCATTGCCGCGAAAGAACCGATATGCGGGTCGGACATAATTTCAAGCTTTTTTTCTTTGTCAGCGAATGAGGATTTCGCGTCAATTACGTCGCAAAAACCGTCCAAATGAATTCCGCCCGTTATCAAAATCGGAATTAAAACCGCGATCGCTGCGGAAAGAAATTCGCCGATTTTAAACGCCGCGCAGACGTATTTCCACAAAATAAAAACCGCGCCGACTACCGCGCCCACAAGCGGGAAAAAGCACAGCGAATACCGCCTGTTTTCCTCTTTCCACTCGACCCGCGGCATCGGTATTCTTGAGTACATCAAAAACGCCGAGGCGAGGGATTTCAAAATAATCATATCACCACGCCTTTCAGCGGCAGGGGAATTCCGTAAACGCATTCGATAACGTTGTCGGAAATTTCCGCCGTTCTCCGATTAATTCCGCCCATTATTTTTATGTAATCGGCAGTACCTTTTTCGTAAAAAACGCCGTCGCCGCCAACCTCGTTTGTTACGATTACAAGGGCGTTTGCGCGGCTTTTTAAATACTCAAATCCGCGGATTATTTTTTCCGTCGGGTCGAAAATTCCGCCGTCCCGAAACATTTCATTGGCGCACAAATTTGCGGTGCATTCAAGCAAAATTCCGCAGTTTTCGGGCAAATTAATTTCCGCAATATCGGTGTATTTTTCGATAGTTTCAAAGCCTTTTCCCGCGCGGATTTTTCGGTGTCTTTCAATCGCCGCGAACGCCTCCTCGCCGTAAGGCTGCATTGTCGCGATGTAAAATTTTTTCCCCGAAAAATTATCAAATATTTTTTCCGCGTAACGCGATTTCCCGCATTTCGAGCCGCCCGTAACAAGGGTCGTCATTTTAATTCCACGTACCTTTCTATGCCGATTTCATCGAATTTATGAGCGTTTTTATACACCGCCAGCGCGCCGTCCAGCAGCGGCAAAAGCATTATTCCGCCCGTGCCTTCGCCGAGCCGCATTTCGGCGTTTATAAGCGGTTTTACGCCGATTTTTTCAAGGAGCAATTTCCCGGCGGGTTCGCTTGAAACGTGACTTGCCAGCATATATTCCGCGGAAATCGGGGCGATTTTTTTCGCCAGCAAAGCCGCAGCCGCGGAAATTACACCGTCGATTACAACGGGAATTTCGTAAACCGCGCCGCCGAGAAAAAGTCCTGTCATTCCGCCTATATCGAAACCGCCCAGCTTTGAAATTACTCCGATCGGGTCGTTTTTTTCGGGACAATTTACCGCGATCGCTTTTTCGATTACGGCAATTTTTCGTTCAAGTCCCGCGCTGTCAAGACCCGCCCCTCTGCCCGTAACGAACCGTACCGAAACGTCCAGCAAAACCGCCGAAATTGCCGCCGCCGTGGCGGTATTTCCAATTCCCATTTCGCCCGCGATGATAATTTGCGCGCCGGATTTTTTTAAATCGCGGACAATATCAATTCCGACGGAAATTGATTTTTCGGCTTGCGCTCTCGTCATTGCCGCGCCTGCCGCGATATTTTTTGTACCGTACGCAATTTTTTTATTGAGAATTTTTTCGCTGTTCACATCGCGGTTAATTCCGACGTCCGCCGCGATAACGTCCGCGCCGAAAACCGCCGCCAAGGCGTTTATATTGGACGTTCCCTCCGCTATCGCTTTCGCGCAGATTGCCGTCACAACGCTGTCGGACTGGGTGACATTTTCCGCCGTAACGCCGTTATCCGCGCACATTACAACTACCTTTCTGACGTCAATTTTTACGTCGGTATTTTTTTGTACCGCCGCGATTTTACACACCGCGTCCTCCAATAAACCGAGGCTGCCCAAAGGCTTTGCAACGCTGTCCCAGCGGGCTTTTGCGGCAAGAAATATTTCTCTGTCGGCGTGTTTTATTTTTTTGATCCTGTCCAATTAAATCACCGGTTCGATATATTTTTTAAAAGAAATTTTTCAGCGTTTTTTAACAAAAATTCA
>JAMPDU010000007.1 GCA_023665505.1 Ruminococcus sp. | reverse complement strand
GCTGTTTATCCCCGTTATGGCGGCGGTTTCCCTTGTTTTGGGGGTAATTTCATACTTTATTTCCTCCGCGGTGAAAAAAGCTCCCGAAAAAAAACTGAAACGCAGGCTTTTTAAAATTTTCAGGGAGGAACGGCTTTCCGACGGGCTTATGTCGGAGCTTTTGTCAAACGCCTCGGGGGACATGAAAAATCCCGTCCTTGTGAAAGCGGCTTTGCTGTACTGCCTGCGGGGCGATACGGAAAACGGGCTTGAAACCCTGTCCCGAGCCGACCTTTTGAGCATTCTCGACGTTGCCCAGACAACGGGGGACTTTAAGACGGCGGCGTACTACTACTGCGCCGAGATGATTTTGCGCATACTTTCCCGTGACAACGACGGGGCGGTGCGGGCGTACGACGACGGCATATATTACCTTGAGGCGTTTTCCGCAAACGACATTGTTCTGACGGTTCTCGCCATTTATCAGACCGAGGCGTCGCTGTACAATTCCGCCGCCGACACCGTGAAAAAAATAAAGTGGCGGGAACTGCCCCGCAGCCTTAAAAAGTACGGCAACGCCCTTTCCTCGGCGATTTTGGCGTTGAACCTTGTTAATCTCGGGCAGTACGAGGACGCGGTTTTTTACGCCAATATTTCTCTGGAAAACTGCTGCTCCGACTACATGAAAGACTTCGCCGAGGACGTTATCAAGCGGGCGCGGGCGGCGAAAAAGTCCGCCGAAAATAAATCTCCCGACATTGAAAAAGACAGCGGAGAAATTACCGAATAAAAGAAAGCGGAGGTTACAAAAATGATAGAAAAATTTCTTTTAACAAGCGAAAAGTGGAATTTTTTACTTAGCAAGGAAAAGCCCGAAGTCGGCGCGGAATTAAGCGACGCGGTGTTCCTGCCGTCCACGGTGCAGCAGCTGAAAAAGTCCCCCAAAACCGAGGAGAGGAGCGACGGTTTTCTCACCGACCCTTACCGTTTCGAGGGGTACGCGGTTTATGAACGGATTGTGAATTTTACGCCGAAAACTGCGGACTGCGACGTTTTTCTCGTTATGGAGAGAACACGTACTACCAATTTATGGATAGACGGCAAGCACGTGGGTACGCAAAACAGCCTTTGCGCGCCTCATCGGTACAACGTCACGGATTTTATCGAATGGGGCGTTCCCACAAAAATCACCGTTACGGTGGACAACGTTTCCTGCCCCGTCCCCGGGGGACACATGACCTCTCAGGACACGCAGACCAACTGGCTGGGAATTACGGGAGAAATTTATCTCGAATGCCGCCGGCGTTTGCGGTACGAAAATATTAAAATTTACCCCGACCCCGAGAACGGAAATGTCACCGTAAAGGGCGAAATTGTCGGCGGAAATTCCATAGAACTTACCGCCGAGGTAAACGGCTTTGCCTCGAAAAAGGTCACGCTGACAAAGGAAAACCCCGCCTTTACATACGATATGCCGAACGCCAAGCTTTGGGACGAGCACGCGCCCAACACGTACACCATGAAAATAACGGCGGGGAACGACGTGGAAAAAATTTCTTTCGGCATGAGGAAGTTTGCCGCACGGGGTACGGATTTCCTCCTGAACGGCGAGAAAATCTACCTTCGCGGCAAGCACGACGGAATGATTTTCCCCATGACGGGGGCTGCCCCCACGGAGGTTGACGACTGGGTAAAGGTGCTGAAAACCGCCAAGGAGCACGGCATAAATCACTACCGTTTCCACACCTGCTGCCCCCCCGAGGCGGCTTTCGCGGCGGCTGACCGCATGGGAATTTACCTCGAGCCGGAGCTGCCCTTTTGGGGCACGGTTGAGGACGACCTTACCAACGGTCAGAAATATCTCATCGACGAGGGCTTTAAAATTCTCGACAGTTTCGGCAACCACCCGTCGTTTTTCGCCCTGTCGCTGGGCAACGAGCTTTGGGGCAGCAAGGAGCGGCTCAACGCCATTTTGGGGGACTATAAGCGGCACGACCCCCGCCCGCTGTACACGCAAGGTTCTAATAATTTCCAGTTTTGGCCCTGCGTTTTGGACAACGACGACTTTTTCGTTGGGGTACGCTTTTCGCGGGAACGGCTTTTCCGCGGCTCTTACGCCATGTGCGACGCGCCCCAGGGGCACATTCAGACCGCCCCGCCCAACTCCGATTACACCTACGACGAGCATATCCGTCCCGCCGCGGTCAGCACCGAAAAGGGCGGCGGCGGTACTGTTGAAATTCAGTACGGCACGGGAGTGAAAACCGTTTCGGTGGGCGACAGCGGCGAGTTTATCGCGGCTGTACCCGTGGTTTCCCACGAGGTTGGGCAGTATTTTATGTACCCCGACTACGGCGAAATCGAGAAGTACACCGGGGTGCTGAAACCCTATAATTTGGAAATTTTCCGCCAACGCCTCGAAAAGGCGGGGCTTAGCCGTCTTGCGGACAAATATTTCCGCGCCTCGGGACGTTTTGCCGCCGAGTGCTACAAAAACGAAATCGAGACCGCGCTGCGCTCCCGCGAGCTGTCGGGTTTCCAGCTTTTGGATATTCAGGACTTCACGGGGCAGGGCACGGCTTTGGTGGGAATTCTCAACGCGTTTATGGAGAGCAAGGGCGTTATCACCGCCGTTGAGTGGCGCAGTTTTTGCTCCGAAAGGGTGCTGCTGGGCTGTCTGCCGAAGTTCGTTTTCGCGGCGGGTGAACGGGTGCAAATGCCCGTCAAGCTGTACAATTACGCTCAAAAGGCGGACATCGACCCGACGGTTACGGTACGGCTCACGGCAGGGGGAAAAACGCTTTCCGAGCAGACCGTTGCCGCAAAAGGCAGCTTTAAAGGCGGCGTTTTTGATTTGGGTACGGCGGAGCTTGTCATGCCAAACGCTGCCGCCGAAAAAGTTACCTTAAAATTAAGCTGCGGGGATATTTCCAACAAATATATACTTTGGGTATACCAAACGGCGGAAGTCTCCCAACCCGTTACCGACTGGGGAACGGCAAAATCCGCCCTTGCCGAGGGAAAAAGCGTGCTGTTTGTACCGAAAAAAATCGCGGAAAATAATTCCATAGAGGGGACGTACTGCACCGATTTTTGGAATTACCCCATGTTCCGCTCGATTTCCGAAAGCATGAAAAAGCCCGAGCCTGTGGGCACTTTGGGCTTGCTGATAGACAACAGCCACCCCGCCCTTGCGGAATTTCCCGCAGAAACCTATTCTACGGCGCAATGGTACGACATTGTGACGGGTTCGCGGACGGCAATCCTCGACGGCGCGGGCATTGAGCCGATAGTCCGCACAATCGACAACTGCGAGAGAAATCACAGTCTCGGCACGGTTTTCGAGGTAAAAGCGGGGGGCGGCAAGCTCCTTGTCTGCACCGCGAATTTGTCGGAAAAAGGCAATTCCCTGCCCTGCCGCGCCCTGCTGAAAAGTTTGGCGGACTATGTTTCCTCGGAAAAATTCGACCCGGTACAGACCGTCGAGCTTGATGTTTTAGACAAAATTTTCGGCTGAAATTCGGCAAAAAGGAGAAATTTATGACTTTACACGACCTTTACGACCTTACCGAAAATATGCTGCGGGCGGCGGGGGTGGAGACCTGCAAGTTCGATACCGACTGTCTTTTTGAGGATATTCTGAACGCGGACAAAGTCACCCTCACCCTGAACGGCAACGGGGAAGTCCCCGAAAACGAGGCGGACAGGCTGATGTCGGCGGCGGAAAAACGCTGCTGCGGGCAGCCCCTCCAGTACATTCTCGGCAGGTGGGAATTTTTCGGCAGGACATTTTTCGTTGGGGACGGCGTGCTGATACCCCGCCCCGACACGGAAGTCCTTGTAGAAAAGGTGCTGGAGCATTTTAAGTCGGCGGGGAATTTTTCCCCCGAAA
Source organism: Ruminococcus sp. (assembly GCA_023665505.1). Taxonomy (GTDB): domain Bacteria; phylum Bacillota; class Clostridia; order Oscillospirales; family Ruminococcaceae; genus RGIG8773. The sequence continues at coordinate 42,520 of JAMPDU010000007.1, read as the reverse complement.
TCTGCGACCTTTGCAGCGGCACGGGCTGCGTCGCGGTGACGCTTAAAAAGGAGCTGCCCAAAGCCACGGTTCACGCGGTGGAGCTGTCCTCGGAGGCTATGCCTTATCTTGTAAAAAATATCCAATTTAACGGGGCGGACGTGAAAATCATCAAGGGGGACGTTACCGACGGCTTGCTGCTGGAAAATTTTGCCGACCCCAACGACGTGGGCGAGTACCGAAAAATCGACGCCGTTGTCGCAAACCCGCCCTACCTCACGGACAGGGAAATGGGAGAACTTGCCAAAGAAGTAAAGCACGAGCCGGAAATCGCCTTACGGGGCGGCGCGGACGGGTTGAAATTCTACCGAATAATCCCCTGCCTGTGGCGGGAAATTTTAAAGGACGGCGGCTTACTTGCCCTCGAGATTGGCTTTGAGCAGGGCGCGGCGGTGAAAGACATTCTCGAAAAAAGCGGCTATGAAAGCGTGACGGTTCACAAGGATTACGCGGGGAACGACCGCGTTGTCACGGGCATAAAAAAGGCGGAGACTTAAAATCTCCGCCTTTAATTATTCATGAAAAATCACTTTAACTTCCAGATGTCCCGGGCATAGTCCTCAACCGCGCGGTCCGCCGAGAATATTCCCGCGCCCGCGATGTTGTGCAGGGACATCTTATTCCACTTCTCCGCGTTTTTGTAGCACTCGGAGGCGTACTGCTGCGCGCTCTGATAGGCGTCAAAGTCCGCAAGCACCATATATGGGTCTTTAAATTTCAGGGAATTCGCCACCTCGTCAAACTTGCAGCCGTTGATGCCGTTGTACATCTTCGCGATTGCCTTGTCGATTACCTCGTTGTTTGCGCAGTACTCCTCGGGGCTGTAGCCCTGCGCCTGTTTCGCCAGAACCTCGTCGGCGGTCATGCCGAATATGAAAATATTGTCAATTCCAACCTGGTCTTTTATCTCGATGTTCGCGCCGTCGAGAGTACCCAAAGTCAGCGCGCCGTTCAGCATGAGTTTCATATTGCCCGTGCCGGACGCCTCTTTACCCGCCAATGAAATCTGCTCGGAAATTTCCGCCGCGGGCATAAGCAGCTCGGACAGGGACACACGGTAGTCCTCCAAGAAAAATACCTGTAACTTTTGGCTGATTTTGGGATTTTTCTTTATCTCCTCGCCCAGCGCCCAAATCATCTTGATTATCTGTTTCGCAAGGTAGTAGCCGGGTGCTGCCTTTGCGGCGAAAATATAGGTTTTCGGCACAAAATCCGCGTCCGGGTTTTCAAGCAGCATATTGTACTCCGAGATGATGTTCAGCACGTTAAGGTGCTGTCTCTTGTACTCGTGGAGGCGTTTTACCTGCACGTCGAAAATGCCCTCGGTGTTGAGAGTTACGCCGAAATTGCTCTTGACGTACTTCGCGAAACGCTCCTTATTTTGTTTCTTGATTTCCTCGAGACGTTTTATAACCTTCGCGTCGTTTTCAAACTTGTTGAAGTTTATAAGCTCCATGCCGTTTTTCTTAAAGCCCTCGCCGATAGTTTCCTCCAGCAGCTTTGTAAGCCCCGGGTTGGACTGGAGCAGCCACCGCCTGTAGGCGATACCGTTGGTGACGTTCTTGAATTTGTAGGGTGTGTCGGCGTATTCGTTCTTGAAAACGTCGTCCTTGATAATGTCGGAGTGGAGCTTTGAAACGCCGTTTACGCTGTGGGACGCGCACACGCAGAGCAGTGCCATGTGTATCTGATTATTCTGAATAATGGACATCTTTGTAACTCTCGCGCTGTCGTCGAAACGCTCCATAAGCTCCGCGCAGTAGCGGTTGTTTATCTCAACGATAATGGAGAAAATTCTCGGAATGATTTGCTTAACGAGGTTCAAGTCCCACTTCTCCAAAGCCTCGGCAAGGACGGTGTGGTTGGTGTACGCAAAAGTATTTGTAACGATATGCCACGATTTAGTCCAGCTGTAGCCGCAGTCGTCCAGCAGAATTCTCATAAGCTCTGGAATTGCCAGCGTGGGGTGGGTGTCGTTGATGTGAATGGCAACCTTTTCGTGGAGGTTGTCAAGAGTACCGTAAACCCGCATATGGCGGTCTACAATATCGCCGATAGAGGCGGCGCACATAAAGTACTGCTGACGGAGGCGGAGGCTTTTTCCCTCCAAATGGTTGTCGTTGGGGTACAGCACCTTTGAGATAGCCTGCGCCACGGTGTTTTGGCTGAGCGCCTTGGCGTAGTCGCCCTGATTGAACATTGCCATATCGAAAGAGGGCGCTTTAGCCTGCCAAAGTCTCAGGACGGAAACCGCGTCGTTGCCGTAGCCGGGGACGTACATATCGTAAGGCACAGCCTGCACCACGTTGTAGTTTGTGTAGGAAACATAGTGGTACTTCTCGTCCCAGTATTCGTTCAGCTCGCCGTCGAAGTGCACCTCGATGGTCTTGTCGGTTTTGGGCACAAGCCAGCTTTCGCCGCCTGGCAGCCAGTTATCGGGCAGCTCGGTTTGCCAGCCCTCCTCGATTTTCTGCTTGAAAATGCCGTACTCATAGCAGATAGAGTAGCCCATGGCGGGGTAGCCGTCGGTGGCAAGACCGTCCAGATAGCAAGCCGCCAAACGTCCCAGACCGCCGTTTCCCAGACCCGCGTCGGGCTCGTACTCATAAATTCTTTCGAGGTTCACGCCCCAATCCTTGAAAACGTCCTCAACCATTTCGTTGATGTTGAGGTTAAAGAGGCTTGTTTTAAGGGAACGCCCCATAAGGAACTCCATTGAGAGGTAGTAGACCTCTTTTTTCCCTTGGGACTGATTTTTCGTACGGAACTTACGCCGCCTGTCCCGGAGAATATCCACCACTACCGCCGACAGCGCCTTATAGAACTGGTTATCGGAGGCGTCCTTGGTCGTAACGTTAAATTCGATTTGCAGCTCGTTAATAAGCTTTTCCTTAAATTCCTCTTTGCTTATCACGTTATTCATCATAATTTTTTCTCTCCATTCGTATAATGTACACTTATGTCTCTACTCTAAGTATATAAAAATACATTTTAATTATACAACATTTTCCGCCTTTTTACAAGTGTTATTTTATACAAAATTGCTATTTGTTTAATAAATCTTATGTATAATTTGTAGAATTTTGACAATATTTTTTGTGTAAATTTTACAATGCGTTTTTTGTTTTGCAAATTCAATGTAGGGCGGGGGCTTGCTCCCGCCTTTTATTGTACACATTAAATTTTGCAGAGGACGGGTTTCCCGTCCCGCAGGTAAAAAAAATTGCCCCAATGTAAAATGGGGCAATTTTAAAACCGTAAATTGTCTTTCGGAAAGAAGATGTGCAAAAGTCTAACTTCTGTCCTCTAACCTCTAAGCCTTACATACCGGTCAGACCGGAACGCGCAATACCCTCGGTAAAGTTTTTCTGCAAGCAGATGTACAGCACCAGTATGGGCAGTATCGAAATAAGACAGCCTGCCTCCATCCATACGATAAGCTCGCGGATATTTACCTGAACGTTTCCTCCGTCAAAGATAATCCGCGTAAGGTTGGCGTCAAGGTTTTTCAGCTTAAGGGCGATTGTCTGATTGTCGATAAAGAACGACGTACTTACATAATAATCGTTCCAGTACCAAACTATCGAGAACAGGAATACCGTCAGGAACGTAGCTCCCGCGTTGGGTATCATTACCCTTACAAAGGTGGTGAGAGGCGAGCAGCCGTCAAGGGCGGCGGCGTCCTCCAGCTCCTTGGGAAGTCCGCGGAAAGACTGTCTGAACAGGTATATAAACAGTCCCGCTCTAAGTCCGTTAGCCGTCAGCGCAGGGAAGTACATTGTAACGCCCGTATCGATAAAGCTGATAGCCTCTTTGCCCATTAAGCCTAAAATTCCGAACGGGTCAAAGTAGCGGAAAAACATGTACTGGGGAATAAGTATAATCTGCGGGGGTACAAGTATCATCATGATTACCACAAAGAACAGAATATTCTTGCCTTTGAAGTTGTACCGCGCAAAGCCGTACCCCGTTATGGCGGTGGTAACTACCTGTATCAGCGAGCAGCCGATATTCAGCGTAAGCGTGTTGCCCAGCGTGTGCCAAAAGTCCATGGCGACGATAACGTCCTTGATGTTGGACATTGTTACGTGCTTGGGTATCCACATTATGGTGGGGTCGTTCATATCCGCTCTCGGGCGGAACGCCGCCGAAATCATATACAGCAGAGGGTAAAGGATAATGAAACACAGTCCGAAAACGATTAACGCTCTGAACACGGGCCAAACCGCGTCTGTGAACTGCTTTCTCTTTAAATATCTTTGCTCCTCGGGGGTGAGGCATTCAAGCCTTTTCTTGAAACGCTCTCTTCTTTCCTTGCGGGACATTTTGGGTTCTTTGGGTGGTTTCTCCGCCTTATGCTTTGCAATGAAGTCGGAGACCGGGTTTTTCTTTGCTATTTCTGCCATTTTTCTCCGCCTCCTTAATCATCATACCAGACAAGTCTGTTCATAATCGCGAATATAATTCCCAGAACTACAAGGATAATTCCGAAGTAGCTCCACGCCATAGCCGCCGACAAGCCGTACTTCCATTCGCTTTGCACCGAAAGCAGATGTCCCATTACCTCGTTTGTGGGGTCGGTAAAGGAGTCGATAACGGTGTAAACGATGTTTACTATAATCATCGGGGAAATGTAGGGGAGGGTTATCTTCCAGAAAAATTCCCATGAAGTCGCTCCCTCGATGGCGGCAGCCTCCTTGGCGGAGGGCGGTATGCCCTGCAGCGCCGACAGGAAGATGATTATCTGAATACCGCATTTCCAAACGAGGTTCAGAATGTCGGAGGTTATGGTGGTAAGCATTTCGGTGAACGTGTCTCCGAAACCGTAAATTCCCACAAACTCCAGCAGCTGGTCTACCATGTCCGCCTCGAACATTGTGGAGAACTGTTCCGCGCTGCTGTTTCCGCTGGTTTCGAGGTCGCCCGTAATAATCGCGTAAACGGGACCCGTGGCGATGATAACCGGCAGGAAAAATACCGCTCTGGCGAAGGTTCTGCCTCTGAACTTCTGATTGATGATAATCGCCACGAAAAGCGAGAACACAACAATTACCGGAAGTGAGAGAGCCATGTCCTGAAGAACCTCTACAAGGTACTGACGGTAATTCGGGTCTGTCATGAACGCCGTTTTGTAGTTGAGGAAGATATTTTCCTTGCCCGTGGTATTGTCCACCAAAGCCGTTATCTTAACCTCGCCCACATCGGGAGTAACGTTATGAAAGGAGTAGTAAAAGGACTGGAGCAGCGGTACTATAAAGAACATCAGCGCTCCTATGAACCACAGCGCGATAAAGCCGTAGCCGTAAAGACCCTTTTTCTTTTCGTAAGACATATGAATCCTTTTCATCAGCCGATTACCTCCTCTCCTACATAGTCGTAGATACTGTATTTCGCGCCGTTCTTAGTCACCGTTTTCTCGTCGAGGTTTACGGTGGTTTTCACGCCGTTTGAGTAAACCGTTTCGATTTCGCCGTTCGGGAGGATATTGTACTCGGTGATTTCCGCTCCCGCAACGTCCTTGAGAACCTCGTTGGCGAATTTATAGCAGCCCGCCGCGTCCTCAAGCCAGTACTTATAGTCGGCATAGTAAAGAACGTCGTATCTTGTGTCTTTCAGCTCGTTGGCGTCCTCCGCCACAAGGTCGAACCGCAGGTTTGAGCCGCACGCCACCGCTTTGAGAACGAGGTCGGCAATCTGCGCGTCGCCGTTCACCGCCGTTGTGGAAACGGGTTTCAAGCCGCTCATCACAATCTGATAGAACGGAATGTCCCGGTCGAAAGCGTCGAACTTGCTGGAGTTAAGAGGTATGTTTGTGATGTGGTCGACGTAAGGCAGCATGTAAGCGTTCGCGCCGTCCGCCAGAACCGAGCCTACCGAGCCTTTCAGGTTCTCCATGTAGCCCTGTAAGTTATACTTGAACATCTCTCTCGAAACGGAATTCTTGCCGTAGTCGCCGTAGATAACGGTGGTCGCGCTGCCCAGCGAGATATTGTCAATACCCGCCTTGCTGTAGCTCTTGGCAAGGTTGCTGAACATCTTTTCGTACTTTCTCGGGCTTAGCAGCGACATCGACTTATAGAATTTATTTTCAATTCCGTGGGCAAGGTCGTACTCGATCTGCCGCGAGTAGGCGTTGGAAACTCTTATCGTCGTGTCGGTCATTGTGAAGTAGCCGCCGCCCGACTTGAACGTAAGGTTGTCAACCTCGGGGTAAATCGTTATGCCGTTGGAATTTGCGTAATTCATAAGCGAGTTGAAATCGCTCTTTCCGCCCAGCAGCGAGGCAGGCTTAGCCTTGTCGGCAACCTTTTCCTTGATGTCGGCTGTAGTCCACTGGTTGTAGTTCACAACCATGTTCTCCACGCCCAGTCCCTTAAGCTGGGAAAGAATATCCTGCGCGTCGGAAAAGCTTGTTGTCTTATGCTGCATTTTAACCGGCATACCGAGAACGGTTTCCGTCTTGATAGTCGCGCCGTAGAAGTCCACATAAAGCGCGCTGGAGTCAACCGTGTCGGACTTTGTAACGCCCTGCGACTTAAGGTGGTTTTTGTAGGCGTTTGCGATGTCAACATAGTCAATTTCCGACTGATCCGCCTTTGAAACGGGGTAGTACTTAATCTCGATTTCGGGGACGAGAATTCCTCTCTTCTCAAAAACCTTGAGAGGGTTGGAGTCGCCGCCCATAAGGTATTCGTCCGAAGTCCTTACCTCAAAATCGAAGTAGCAGGCGTTGTAGCTGGTCTTATTCTGACCCGCCGTATAGGCGTTTATTGTGGCGCAGGTGTCGCCCTTGTCCGCGACTACCATTAAGCCGCTGTTGCCCTTGACGATGCCGTACATAGGCAGGTAAACTCCCTGCGTAACCGCGGGCTTTGTGGTTTTAACCGCGGTGATGTCCGCGCCGTAAACCTTGCCCTGATAAGTCCTGTAGCCCGACTTGCCGTTGTTGAAGTTAATTATCGCGCCGCTGCCGTCGGGAATAACGAAGTAACCTTCCTCCTCCATATCGGCTGCGCCGAAGGTGCTGTTGAACGCCATTTCAACGGTGATTTTGTCGCCGTTTCTCTCCACGATTTCCTTGGTGTCAACGTGGAGGCTCAAACAGTCGTCGTTAAGGGTATAGGTAACGGGCACCATTATTTCGGCGGTGTTTGCAAAGTCGTACTCCACCGTTATCGTGTTTCCCGAAACCGTCATTTTCTGCTCGCTGCGAGCCGAGCTTTGATTTGTTGTGGTACGCCTCTTGGAGGGTTCGCCGAAAATCAAAGTCATGCCCGATTTAAGCTCCTGCTTTTGAGCTGCCTTTCCTGCCGACGCGTCCGCGTTGATAGGGTTGGACCACCATATCTCGCCGGTGTTTTTGTCCACCAGCGCCAGCCTGATGTCCTTGTCGTTGTAGTAAAGCGCAAGCTTGTCGTTTTCAGCCGCCAGTTTCATTTCCGCCATGACCTGCTCGTCGGTAAGGAGGGGTTCGTCGTCGTCCATCTCGAAGTCCTCCATATCCACCGCGCCCTCGTCGGAAGAGGACGTATCCGCAGCCTCGTCCTCCGAGCTTGCGGAGAACGCGCACACCGGAACAAGCATAGCCATACAGCAAAGACAGGCAAGCAGCTTTTTCATCTTTTTACGCATTTCGTTATTTCACCACTTTTCGTATTTTAGTATTAGACCCTGAGCCTGTAGGAAAGCTCCGTATAGATTGACATAATGAATATTATTACCTGCTGGAACAGCGTCAGCAGCAGCACGAGCAGGAACAGTATCGCAACCATTGCCACAAGCGTCAGCAGTATAAGCGCAATAGTCTTGCCGAAACTGAACTGGTGCACCGCTTTAATTCCCGAAATAACCAGAATAAAGCTCCAGCACAAGCCGATAATTTCAACAGCCTGAATGAAAATGTATTCGTCCTTGATAAGGAAGTGGGACATCACCGTACCCACAAGGTAACCCGTGATGTAGGGCACAAGAGCGTACGCCGAGTTGATGAAGATATTTTTCATCGAACCCTCGCCGTCGAACAGCGTGCACATCGCCCAGTTTGCCACAACCCAAGTGCCGAAGAGAATAAAGCTCTTGAAAATGTAGGGCACTATGTTGAAAATCTTGTCATAGTCGGAATAATACTGAAATCCGTAAAGTCTGCTGTAAGCGATTTGCTGTATGAACAGCAGGCAGACTATCGCGAAAGCGATACCCATCGAGCCTTGCTTTTTCCAGCGCAGATCCTCGAAACCCTCGAACGGGTGGAAAATAACGTGCTTAACAAATTGTCCCTTAGTCAAGTCCAGCATATCACACACCGCCCTTTCTCTTTTTCTCCCACGGGTACACTATCTTGCCTTTTTTGCGGTAATGTCTGTACACCAGTATGAGAATTACCAAAATAACGATAACCACGATACAGGTCATATAGTTGGCTTTCAGCCATTTATCCCTGTAGCCCTCGAACGCTCTGTTGTAACGCTGGCGGCTTATGGAAATCTCGAAGTAGTCCATAGCATCCTCGTATTCGTAACGGTTATAGAGAGCGTTTCCTATGCCGATGTAAGCGCGGCGGTAATTTCCGTCGTACTTAAGCACGTTCTGCCAAGGCTCGAGGGATTCCTCGTAAAGACCGTCGTTGTAAAGGTTTGAGGCGTTTGTAACGATTTCGCCGAAAACCGTCCTCGTGAAAATGGTGATATTGTTTTTCAGCGAGTCGAGAACGTACAGCTTGTCGCCGTAGCTTTCAATAGCCGCCGCCGAGTTGAAAAGTCCCAGCTGGTTGCCCGAGCCGCCCATTATAAACAACAGCCAACATTCCTTGTCGTACTGGAAGATACGTCCGTGCTGAAAGTCCAGTATATTCAGCTCCCCGTTGGGACCGATGTCGATGTCGGTAAGGCTTGAATTCTTTGCGTACATCGAATAGTACGCGGGAGAAATGTCGCCGAAAGTCATATCGTCGGACGCGCCCGAGGCGTCGAGAATATTGTCGCCCCGGGGGTTGAGCTTTTTAACAAGGTCTGTCGTCATTTCCTGGGAGTCGGTAACGGTATAGATAAATCCGTCGTCGTCAATATCGAAATTCGTAAATCCGATAGGGGTTTGTTTTTGGGAGTGTTCCCTCTGAGCGTCGGTGGAAATCAAATTCCAGAACGCGTTTGCGATAACCTCCGCCGTAGCCTCAACCCGGTTCGCGCCGTAGAAACCCAAAAACTCGCCCTCCGAGTTGAACATTACCGCGCCGCTTGTGATTGAACGTACCACAACGTAAACGTTGCCCGCCTTGTCAACAAGCACCTTGCTGGGGTTGTAGGTCAGGTTCTGGTCGTAAAGCTCCGTAACGGGCTTTTCAAACATTCTGTCCACAACGCCCTCGGTATCGCACTTCAGCACCCGTGAGTTTTCGGTGTCGCAGACGTAAATATTTCCCGTATACTGGTCGACGAAAACTCCCGTGGGTCTTTTCAGCGTGAGGGTTTCGCCGTTGTAGGTAAATTCTTTCATTTCCCTTATAAAGTTGAAATCAAGGTCTGTAATAACTATCCTGTTGTTGCCCCTGTCGGCTATGTACATAAGATCGTCGTGCGAAATATACAGGTCGGCAGGCTCGTAAAAGTTGCCGCAGCCTATCATTTCGCCGTCTATGTACGACTGGGCGGTATAGCCCGCCTGCGAGGAAACCGCGTCTCCCCACCTGTCGTAGCTGTAAGGGTCGTAAGATTCCAGCGCGGAAACGTTCACCGCCAAAGCCGAAACCGTTACGGCAGCCGCCGCGGCAAGCGAAATCAGCCTTTTCAAGCTTGACATATTATCCCTCCGTATCATCGTAAATTTTAGTCCTTCATACCCGCGTGAGCCATAGTTTCCATAACGTTGCTCTGCGCCGCGATGAAGATTGCCAATGGCGGTATCATAAGTACCACGGCGGACGCCGCTATCGCGCCCTGTCTCGCAAGACCCGCCGCCGCGATTTGCTGAACCACGGTGGGCATTGTCTTTAACGCCTCGTCGTAAACTATCGAGCCGCCGTTGGTGTTCCAAACCGCCTGGAACTGGAAGATAATAATAGTCATAAGAGCGGGCTTTGAGTTGGGCATTACAATGCCCCAGCATATTCTCAGAAGTCCCGCGCCGTCAACCTTTGCCGCCTCGATCATAGCGTCGGGGATTTGTCCCACGCTCTGTATCATAAGGTAAAGACCCATAGAGCTTGCAATAAGCGGACAGATAAGCGCGGCGTAGGTGTTAATCATACCCATGTTAGCCATTACCATATACTGCATGATATACGTTACCTGACTGTTGAAAAGCAGGGCGATAACAACTATCTTGTTGATGACCTTTACGCCGGGGAACCTGCACTTCGCAAGCACAAAGCCCGCCGTACACGCGAACAGCACGTGGAGAACCGTTGCCGCCACGGTAACGAAAATACTGTTGAAAACGTTTCTTGAAAAAGGTACCCAAGAGTTGTTTGCAACCACAAACAAGTCCTTGAAGTTGTCGCCCGTGGGGTCCATCGCGTAAAGACGGGGCGGCATAAGGAAGATTTCATTTACGGGTTTAAGGGACGTAACAATCGCGATATAAATGGGGAGCAGCATAAACAGTCCGAGCAAAGTCAGCACGATAAAAATGCCTATATCGTTTTTCCAGCTTTTGCCCACCTGCTTGTTGGAGCCTTTGGACTTCTCCATTTTGCGGTGCTCTTTTTCCCGCCTCTTTCTCAGAGCCTCGAGGGCGGCGGCGTTTTCAGCCTCCTGCTGCGCCTTTATCTGAGAGGGCTTAAGTTCTTTTTTAGCCATTATGTAATCCTCACCTCATTTCTCAGTTCATATATTTGTTGAGCAGTTTCGAGATTAACTGGTTGCATACGAACATTGCCAAGAACAGCACAAAGCATATCGCCGAAGAGTATCCCATTTCGTAGCGTATCCAGCCGTAGTCGAACGCGTGAGTCATAATAGTGTGCGCCTTGTAATCCGTCGACGGGAAACCGCAGAGACTTCTGCCCACGATGTCAACCGTAAACGAGGAAACAATCTGCATTACCGCCGCGAACATCAGCTGCGGTCCCATTGAGGGAATGGTGATGTAGATAAGCTCCTGCCACCTGTTGCTTATACCCTCTATCGCGCCCGCCTCGTACATAGCCTTGTCTATGCCCTGGAAACCGGCGCGCATTGCCAGAAAGCCCGCGCCCATAGATACCCAAAGCTGAACCACGATTACGCAGGGGAGAATGTAGTTTGCGTCCGTGAGCCACTGTATGGCGGCTGTGGTAAAGCCAAGCTCGTTGAGCAGCGCGTTAAGGTAGCCGTACGCGTCGCCCGAGAAGATGAGCTGCCACACGAAGTAGATATTACCCGCCATTGAGGGGGCGTAGAAAATCAGCGTAAACACCGTTTTCAGCACCGGGTGCAGCTCGTTTATCAGCCAAGCCAGCATAAAGCTTAACGCGTAGCTGAGAGGTCCGGTAAATATGGCGAAGATAAGGGTCGTTCTTATCGCGCCGATAAATACGTCGTCCTCGAGGAACATTGTGTAGAAGTTCTGGAAACCGACCCACTTAGGCGGGAAGTGCGCCATATCGAAGTCGGTAAAGCCCATAGGCAGCGCCATAACAACCGGAATTACCGTGAATATCAGAAAGAAAATCATAAACGGGAACAGCATTATGTAGCACATTTTATTCCTTTTCATTTCGTGCCACGTATACGCCCATTTTTCTTTGGCGGACATTTTCCGCTCACTGGGCAGCAGTATTTCCTTTTTTTGAGTTTCAGCAGCCAAAGGTTACCCCTCCATTCTTATTAATTTTCATCATCAAGACCGAGATTTTCTCGTTTTCTTGTAATTTCTCTGTTGATGTCGATGTTGTACCACCGCAGCGTTTCGCGGGCGTTCTCCTTGTCGTTTACAACCGACCTGAAAGCGTTCATGATACTTCTTGTAACAACGTACGCCGAGGGAACTATGGGAATTTCCTCCAGCTCGTTCATCTGATTGAGTATCTTCTGCATATCTTTCTTAGACCAGTTAAGCTGCTGGAGAGCCTCCACGTTGGCGCAGTCGAACCGTCCGAGAGGACCCATAACGCCCTCCACGTTCTGACCGTACTCAACCATAACGTCCGTGGAAGTAAACCACTTAATGAAGTCCCAAGCGCCGTCTTTATTCTTGCAGCTTTCGAGGATTATCGCGCCCGAGCCGTTGGAATTGGAGGCGTGGGAAACCGTGCCGTCAGCCTGAAGTGTGCCGGGAACTGAAGTGAAGTCCCAAAGACCCTTAATTTCGGGAGCGGCGACGTTAAGCTGATTATAGAACGAGCAGTAGCTCTGAATTACGATAGGAGCCTCGCCTGTTCTGAAACGTGTAAACGGGTCGTAGGTCTGGTCGAATTTATAGATGTTGTAGAAATCCGTCCAAGTTGCGAACGCGTCAACAGCCGCCTGCGTGTCGAATTTTGTGGCGGTCTGCTCGTCGTTGTAGTAGCTGTTACCCGACTGGAGCATAAGCAGCGCGAATGTGTGACCTGCCTCGGTGGCTGGGGAAACGGACACGCCCGCGCCGTTTGTAGCCGCCGCAACGCCCGGCAGAATAAGTCCCGGCTGCATATACTTTCTCTGTATCGCTGGGAGCATATCGATCAGTTCGTCCCAAGTTTCGGGGGGTTCTGTAATGCCTATTTCCGCCAGCATATCCTTGCGGTAGAACATCATTGGGAAACTCTGATTTATGGGTATCGCGTAAACGTTTCCGTCATAGGTGTAGTTCACCATGGCGTTTTCCTGAAATCTTGACTTTACCTCGTTAAAGCCGTCCAAGTCGTTTAACGGCACAACCAAGTCGCGGACGGCAAGGTTTACGGGGAATTCGCCGCCGACGAACAGCGACGAGTCCGGACCTTTTCCCGCCAAAACAGCCTCCATGATACCGCCCTGAACGAGGTTTATGGAAACCTGCGTGCTGTGGGTGGTGTTGTACTCCGCGTCAACGAGCTGTTTAATAACGTTCGCCTGGTCGCGTCCGAGACCCACCCAAACGTTTATGGAATCCTTTGTAGTGTCGGAAAGCACGGTATAGTCCTCAAAGAAAGAGTTGATGAAACCCTTGAAACCGAAGGACAAACTCTTAAAGAAATTTGATTTTACCGGAGTAAAGTCCTGATCCGCAGGGACAAGCTCGATGAAGTCCACCTCAAGGGGCTGGTTACGGTACTGCCTCATCCAGGAGGAAACCGAGGCAACGTTGTCCTTAATGGAGCTGTTGCTTATCATATCGGGGATTTTGTGGGGTTTATCCGCGCCGCGCTGAAGTACCGTGGCAAGTCTTTCCAGCGCCGCCGCCTCGGTACCCTGCTGACCCGCAAGCTCCTCGATATTTTTCTCCTCTTCCAAAAGCTGGATAGCGAGAATGTTAAAGGTGTCCACCAATTCGGGGATTTCCTTGTGTACATAATAGTCCGTGTACTTATCGGGCGAGGGACCGGTAATCATCAGTATCTGCATATAGTACTGGTTGGCGGTGTAGACGATGCTGTCGAGCCGCCTCATGGAGTCGCCGATTTCGCCGGGGATAACCTCCAGCGCAAGCTCATGCTTGCCGGGTTCGAGGTAGACGTAAACGGGGTCGCCGTTCTCGTCCTCGGGAGTGACCATAATCCAGTCGTCGTCGTACTGGAATTTTATTTGGGACATCTCCTCGTTGGGGACTTCCCCGTCGATATAGAGGCGGCGGTTTGTGTACAGACCTCTGAGTTCGTTCTGCCGCGCCTTAATGCCGACTTTATAGTAGCCTGCCGTCTCCACGTACATTTCCCAGGTAATACGCTGACCCACCGTGTCCCAAGTGCCGTCGCCGACGGTATTGTACCGCTGTTTGGAGGGGTGGGAGGGTTCTGTCAGATAAGAGCCCCTGTCATATGTAGGGAAAAGGGACTGAGAGTTAGTGTAAGCGTACTTTTCTCCTTGCAGCTTAATAGCCGCCGCGCCCGAATTTGCTGCCAGTTCGGATTCGGAGGGTTTTGTGTAACTTGCGTAGCCTTTTTGGTTGCAAAGTTTAATGTACTCGATAGCGACGCTTGCTCTTTCGGACTCGAGAGAAACGGTATGTTCGCCCGCGGTCTCGAAGTAGAAATAGAGCGGCTCGTTAAACAGACCGTCGGTATCGTAGAACGTATTCGTCACCCAGCGCGGGGCTTGAATTTGCGGGGGGCGAACCTCGTTGTCCTTAGAGTCTGGGGTAATATCGCCGTCGCTTTTCCAGATGTGGTTCATTTCCACGCGGGTGGCGGTATCGTAGGGCGAAACGCCGTCGATAAGCACGGACATTTCGGTAACGGAGCTGTCGGCGATAGGGAAATAGCTGACCTCCATTTGGTACGCGCCCGCCTCGGGGACGTCCACGGTAAAATCCACCGTACCGACCTCGTTAGACCAAATCAGCACGTTCTCCTTTCCCTCGTAAGAGCCGATTTCGACTTCCGCATCGTCGCTGCAGCCGGAATAAACCAGCGCCGCCTCCTTGTCGGGTCTTGGGACGTCTTGTATCTCGTCGTAATAATCGCTGTAAGTTTTCTGTCTGACAAAAGCTGAAGTTTGTTCGGTTTCCTGCGTTTCGGCGGCGGGAGGGTTCTCCTCGGCGATAGCCGGGAACGCGGGAACAGCTGTCAGGCAAGTGCTGACAGCGATTGCCGCCGACAAAAACCTCATAAAGCATGATTTCCTTGACAACAGATAGACCACCTTTCTATACTATCCAATGCGTGCAGCGGGGCATTGAGAAAGTGAAAATTTTGTGCAAAATGAGTGTGCAAAGGGTTATATAAATATTATAACAATTTGTTAAGGGTTTGTCAAGCATTTTTTATTAAATTTGTTCAAAAAAAACGGGTTTTTCTCAAAAAATCTATATAAAACGTTTAAGGAAAAAATTCCCTCGCTTGGCGGGGGAATTAACTGTACACTGTACACTGTACACTGTCAACTGTCAAATATAAAAGCGGCCTCCCGTTCTGCATACGGGAGACCGCAGATGATGTTAGAATAACTTATACAATTACATTAGTAACCGTTTGTTATGCTTTCATGAGTGTAAGCGCTCGGCTTAGCCTCTCTTCTTAGCAACTACAGCAGCAGCCGCAAGAGCAACAGGGATTACCGCGAGAGCGATAGGAGCGTTGCCTGTGCTGGGGTTAGCAGCTGTTTCGCCCTGGGGTTCGTCAACAGGCTCGTCAACGGGATCGTCTACAGGCTCGTCAACGGGTTCGTCAACAGGCTCGTCTACGGGCTCGTCAACAGGCTCATCGATATCTGTATCATCGATATCGCCGTCCTCATCATCACCGTCGAGGTCGTCAACGTCAACGTCCTGAGACGCGCCGGAACCAACTTCCTCAACCTCTGTTTCAGCAAGTACTACATCAAAGCTCTTCCAGTACCAAGTAGCAGAAGTCTTGAGAACCATGTTCTGGATGTAGTTTACATACTGGTTAGTGCTGAGACCTGCGTCAGCAATTTCATCCCACGAGAATGCGAGAGTGTTCGAATTCCAATCAAAGTGATCGGTCTGAGTCAGTGAAAGTGTCAGGTTGCTGTTTACCAGGAGCGCACCGTAGAAGAGGTTGTCGCTGGTCCAGTCTCTGATTACATAATCGTTCGCAGGATCATAAGCGTACTGCATGCTGTTGTAGTAGTGGTTGCCGAACTTACCAAAGTTCACTATGTTGCTGCCGGACTGCCAGCTCTCAGCGTATGCACCTGTGTCGGTATCGATGCTGGCCTCATCTGCGCAGTGGAACTCAAAAGTTACACCATCGTACTTGGAAATCGCGTCGTTAATAACCGAGCGAACGCTCCAAGGATCAACAGGCTTCGAGTTGTCAGTGTCCTCCTTTGTCCAGATATTGGAGAAAACGTCTCCGTAACCGGTGCTGGAGAATCTGTTGCTCCAGTTAGCCTCGTAAATCTGGTTGTCATAAGTAGATTTGTAAGGATACTTCTTAACGCTTTCAGACTTGCTGAAATCGGAAGCAACAATGTAAGCGTAGTTGTCGCTGGCTGTCAGAGTTGCTCCTGCAGGGCTGGCTTCGACTTTATATTCGTCGTTGCTGTCGCCCATGTTGGCGAGCACATTTACCTCAAGTCCGATACCAAGCACGCTGGCACCGCTCGTTTTTGCGAGCTCAAGGTTAACGTTTTTAAGCTCTGCAGTCAAATCGGTACGTGTTTTTCCTGCGGGCAGCGTAGCTGTTGTAGTATCAACCAAGTCCCTGAGGTTTTTCTTGGTTACTTCAACATTGATCTTAGCGAGAACTGTTGCGGGAACCTCTGGTTCGTACTCAGTAATAGTGATTGTGTCACCGTGAGAGGGAGTAGCTGGTGCTGTAAGACCGATATCAGTCAATGTAACCGCGTTCGAAGAAGCATCGTACCATCCCGCTGTTCCGCTTGTTCCTGTTGTCACACCGTCGTCATATGTTAATGTTTGAGCAGCACCTGTAGCGAAAGTATTGAGAGCTGCCTGACCGTTTGTCGCCAATGTAGCGCCTGTAGCAACAGCATCAACTTCCGGAACCTTTGCTGCGCCGCCGTTGAGAGCGAAACCGTTATTCTTGTTAGCCGCAACGATAGGAACATCGAACGTTCCATTAGCTCCGGTAGTAAGCATAGAGGCGGTAATAACGCTGTAAATACCCGCCTGAGAGTTGTCCTTAGTTGCAGTGATAGGAGCGATAGATTTATTGTCGTCAAGGTATGTGCCGCTGATTCTCACGATGTCGGAGTCGTTAAGACCTTTGATTGTAAACTGTGCGTGATCACCCGCAACGAGCGGTACGTTAAAAAATGTAGCGGTGAGCTTAACCTCAGCGTTCGCATCCTGCTTTACAGTCTGAACGAGGTTGTAAGAAAGTGTTCTTGTGGGAAGCGAAACAGTGTCAGCCGAAACTGTAGTAGCCATTGCAGATACAGCTACTGCGCCTGCTGCGATTGCAGCCATTGTCTTTTTCATAGTCATGAAAAATTCCTCCTTGTTTTGTTTTAAATTTTTTTTCTATTTTGACAAGCCGCCCGGGGAGACCCCCGAAACATTTTGCTTATCACGCTTATAATTCTAACAGATTGAGCGGGAACTGTCAATGTACATCTCCAACAAATTTAAAAAATATTTTTGGGGCAAAGTGTACACATTTCACTAATTATTGCACCCAAGGAAAAGATTTTGGCAATTTTTTTGTAACCGTTTTGTAACCTTTTAGAAGTTAGGGGGTAGAGGGTAGAGGGTAGAACGGTGCGGGGTGGGGTACAATATAAAAAGATAACGTATACATTATACAGTAAAATAAAAAATTTGTCAAGCGTATTGACTTTTTTGGTTTTTTATTATATAATAATAGTAGAAAATCGGGAGGTGTTCCTATGAACGATAAAGAAATTTTAAACGTTTTAATGGACAAGTATTTCGACTTGCAGCGCATTTTAGCCGCCGACGACAAGGACAAGGAGATTGAGTACCAATTAAAACTTGTTACCGCAAAGCTCGAAAGTATGGGCGTTGTTACCGCCGATTTGAATATTGCCAAGCAGTAGGAGGTATTGATATGAGCCAAACAGATATGCAGTTTAAAGCGCAGCTGCTGGACGAGTACACAAGACTTAAACGTATCAAGCAAAAAGCGTTGAGCGAGGGCGCGGACGGCACGGCGGCGTACATCGACGAGGAACTGGAGCTTATCAAGCTTAAACTTCAGCCGCTGGAACTGCCCGAAATATAGGAGGTGCTGAAAATGTCAAACAGCGCGGAAATTATCGAAAGGCTTACAAAAGAACTCGACCAACAGAAATTCTACCTCGAACTCCAGGAATGTAAAACTTTGGAAGATTTTCAGGCTTTGACGGAAAAATACAAAAAAATATGCGAAAATCAGCAGTAGGGCGGGATTTTTCCCGCCTATTATTATAAAGGAGGACTTTTTATGAAAATTCTCACCCCGCCCATGGGCTGGAACAGCTGGGACTGCTACGGCGCGGCTGTCACCGAGGAGACCGTCCGCAAAAACGCCGATTTTATGGCGGCGCACCTTAAAAAATTCGGCTGGGAATATGTAGTAGTCGACATTCAATGGTCCAACCCCACCGCCCCCAACCACGAGTATCAGCCTTTCGCCGAGCTTTCTATGGACGAATATTCCCGCCTAATCCCCGCCGAAAACCGTTTCCCCTCGTCAGCGGGGGGGAAAGGTTTCGCGCCCCTTGCGGAGTACGTTCACTCCCTCGGGCTGAAATTCGGCATACATATTATGCGGGGTATTCCCCGTCAGGCGGTGCACCGCGATACGCCCATTCTCGGCACGGACAAGTCCGCCCGCCAAATCGCCAAAACCGACAGCATTTGCATGTGGAACACCGATATGTACGGCGTCGACCCGTCCAAAGAGGGTGCAAAGGCGTACTACGACAGCATTTTTGCGCTGTACGCCTCTTGGGGGGTGGATTTTGTCAAGGTGGACGACATCGCCCGTGAATTCCCCCATGCCGAGCAGGAGCTGATTATGCTCAGCGACGCCCTGCACAGCTGCGGCAGGGAAATGGTTTTAAGCCTTTCCCCCGGACCCGCCCCTCTCGAAAAGGCGGAGCTTTTCAAACAAATTGCCAATATGTGGCGGATTACCGACGATTTTTGGGACAAGTGGGAGCTGCTGTACGACATGTTCTCCCGTGCGGAAAAATGGTGCGTACACAACGGCGCGGGGCATTGGGCGGACGCGGATATGCTCCCCATCGGACCGATTTTGCAGGACTATGACAAGTCCAACCGCACAAAATTTACCGAACCCGAGCAGATAACCATGCTGACCCTGTGGAGCATTTTCCGCTCGCCGCTGATGATAGGCGGCGAAATGACAGGCTTTGACGACTTTACCATGAGCCTGCTCACCAACGAGGGCATACTTGAAATGCACCGAAACGCCCGTCATTCTCACCAAATTTGGCGCAAAAAGATTGGCGGAATTGAACATATCCTATGGGCGGCGGCAAGCTCCTCGGGGGGAGGGTACATAGCCGTTTTCAACGCGGGGGACACCGCAAGCGAAATAAAAATCCCCCTGACAGACCTTGAGCTGTACGGCAAAATAAGCGTTGCCGAGCTGTGGAGCGGCGAAAAATTCACCGCCGAAACCGACCTGCCCGTAACCCTTGAAAGCCACGGCGCAAAGGCGTTTTACTATAAATAAAATTTTAAAAATTTACCGTAATAATGTAGGGCGGGGGCAGCCTGTATTGGCACGCTCCCGCCTTGTTTATATTATGAAAAACAAAAAGGCGGGAGCAAGCCCCCGCCCTACAATGCGGTTGTTATTCTTTATTCTCGGGTACATCGCTGTACTGCTTTGCAAGCAAGTCGCGGATTTCCGCCAAAAGCTCTTCCTGAGTGGGTTTGGGCGGCTGGGGAGCAGGCTCTTCCGCTTTCGCCTCCTCCTCGGCTTTTTTCTTTTTCAGGAACGCGCCGTTCCGCACCGCGTTTATCACCTTGACGAAAATAAACACGCACGCCGCCGTCAGCAGGAAAGTTATGATACTTTGGATAAAATTGCCGTAAGTAAGCTCCGCGCCTTGGGTGATGACCTTGCCGTCGATTTCCGTGTCGGGGATTTTGAACGAAAGGCTGGCGAAGTCGATACCGCCGATGATAATGCCGATTATGGGGGTAAAGATGTCCGCCACAAGGGAGTTGACAATCGCCGTAAACGCGCTGCCTATGATAACGCCGACAGCCATGTCCACCACGTTGCCCTTTGAGATAAACTCCTTAAATTCGGCAATAATGCCTTTTTTCTTTTCTTTTTTGTCCGCCATAAAAACCTATCCTTTCCACATCTTTTTATACTTAATTTTAGCACTTTTTGACGGGTTTTGTCAATAGGTTTTTGTAACTTTTTACGAAAAAACTGCGTTCTGCCGCCTGTATGTATCGTTGTCCTTTAAGGCAAGCTCGGCGGACACGCTTTCAAGCTGCTTTTTGAGCTGCTCCGCCTTTTCCCCCTCGGTGCTGCGCAGCTCCTCCTCCAACTGCTCCTGCTTTTCGCGGAGCTTTTCTATTTCCCTGTCCACCCTGTCGGTGTTGCAGGTGCAGCTTTCCGATTTTTGGGACTTTTCCCCGTCCGCCGCCTTTTCGGGAGATTTTTCCGCCATGTCGTATTCCACCGACATGCCGCCGTCCCCGTCCTCGGAAACGCTGTACAAACCGATAGGCGTATCCTCCTCCCCGGGAACGTATTCGTCCCTGCCGTGTGAATATTTTTCCTCTTCGGGGACGTTTTCACGCCGGTTTTCGGCGTTTTCGGCAGATTTTACGCCGTACGCACCGTTAACGCCGCCGTTTAAAATATTGTTTACTTGCACAAAAATCGCTCCTTTTTATCTTAAAATTTCTGTAATTCCCACAAACTTTTTTCTGCGTACCACAGTACAATTATAACTCTTGCAAAAGAAAAATGTTTGTAAATTTTATTAACGAAAAAAAACTTTTTGTTAACAAACATCTACATAAATATTGCCGCAAATTATTGACTTTTTGGGGAAATTGTGTTACAATTTAAGCATAAATTTTATGGGAGGTATATCAAATGCTGAAAAAACTTAAAAAAATAATCCCCGCCGTGGTTTCGGCGGCGCTTTGCGTGACAATGGCTTTCGGAGCGGCTGTTTCCGCGGAAAAGAAAACCGCCTCCGACGTTAACGTCTGGAGCGACTCAAAGGCTCTCGCGGGCGCGAAGTACTACTCAACCTACATCAAGCTCGCCTCGAAGTACAGCGAAAAGGAAAGCAAAAACACCGTCGCCTACAGCAAGTCCCGCACGAAAAAATTTCTGGACAGGTTTGAAAAGGCTGCTCAGGCGAAAAACCCACGGTTTTGGATTTGCTACCTCGACAAAAATTCCGTGTACTGTTACGCGGTAAAGGGAAATAATACCAAAACCGTTATGTGCGAAAGCGGCGTGGGTCTCGCCCTTTACTCCGACGGCGAAACCGGCAGCTACCTTGACATCGAGAATAAGACAAAGCTGTCTTTCGAGGACGACACCACCGGCGCGGAATACGCCGCCGACCTTGAGTTGGACCTGGGCATCGCCGAAAACGCCGTGGGAAAAGTTTTCAAATTTAAAAGCGGCGAAAAAATTTATTACTATGAGGAATTCGAGGAGGATTACGGCGTTGTGGGCATGCTTTTCAACGAAAACGGCAGCCCCCTTGCCGTTGTCGAGGACGACGAGGTTTACTGCTTTAGCTTTAAGACCAAAGTCGACGACAGCGAGTTTGTCATACCAAAAGAGTACAAAGATGTTGATTATGACGAATTTTACGGTTATTAATGAGCAAAGTTTGTTGATTTCAACGATTTTTAAAAAATTTTTTAGGAGGAATTTACTATGTTAAGAAAAATCAAAAAAATTATCCCCGCGGTGATTTCCGCTATACTCTGCGTAACTATGGTACTGGGAACGACGGTTTCCGCCGAAAAGAAAACAGGCTCGGTCAACGTGTGGAGCGAATCCAAAACCCTCGCGAACGCGAAGTACTATTCAACCTACATAAAACTTGCGGCGAAGTACAGCGAAAAAGATACCAAAAACACGGTTTCCTACAGCAAGTCCCGGACGAAAAAGTTTTACGACAAGATTGAGAAAGCCGCAAACGCCGACACACCCCAGTTTTCTTTCACGCTTATAGACAAGGAAAACATCGTCCACTTAGCCTGCAAAGGCAGCAAGGCGAAAACCGTTATCTGCCTTGACGGCGAGGTGGGAATGGCTATTTACGACGACGGCAAAAAGATGACGATACTCAACGTGGGGGATAAGACAAAAGCCTCCGCGGAGTACGGCGACGAGGACGCTCTTGAAAGAGACCCGTCCTATATCACGGAAACCCTCGATTTCGGCATTGACGAGAGCAAAAAAGGCAAAATTTTCAAATTCAAGAGCAACGACAAAATTTACTACTATGAGGGATTTGAAAGCGACGAGTACGACAGCGTGGGTTTCCTTTTCAACGAGAACGGCACGGCTTTGGCGATTGTCGCCGACGACGAGGTATTCTGCATCAGCTTTAAGACGACCGTGGACGACAGCGAATTTACCGTACCCAAAGGCTATAAAACCCTCGATTAGTTTGGTATAATACCGTCGCCCGCGGGAGCGTTTCGCCCTTATCGGCAAAGTACGCCGATAAGGGCAAAAACGCGGTCTTTGGTACAGTACGCCTGAACGGGCAAAGGCTCACGTTTAAATTTTGGGAGGAATTTACAGTGCTTAAAAAATTAAGGAAAATTTTCACGGCGGCGGTTTCGGCTGTGCTCTGCGTGACTGTGGTACTGGGTACAGCTGTTTCGGCGGACGTATTCGACGATATTGCTGCCGCCGATAAGAAAATCTGGAGCGAGACAAAAGCGTTGACAACGGCGAAGTACTACCCTACCTACATAAAATGGGCGGAGAAGTACAGCGCGAAAGAAACAAAAAATACCGTTTCCTACAGCAAGTCGCGGACGAAAAAATTTTTTGACAAGGTGGATAAAACCATGAGAGCCGACGAGCCGCAGTTTTCTTTGGCAATTATTGACAAGGAGAGTATTTCCTACGCTGCCCGCAAGGGCGATAAGGCAAAGCTGGCGGAATGCAATTACAGGGAGGCTCTGCTGCTTTACGCCGACGGGAACAGCGTTACCGTGCTGAATATAAACGAAAAGCTCAAAACCGAATTCAAGTCCGGCGGAACGTATTCGGACGCCTCGGGACTGCTTGTCATAGCATGGATTGGTTTCAACGCCGACGAGGAGGGAAAAGGCAAAGTTTTCAAATTCAAAAGCGGCGAAAAAATTTATTACTATGAGGAATTTTACAGCGAATACGGCAGCATGGGTTTCCTTTTCACCGAAAAGGGTACGCCCCTTGCCATGACCTTGGACGGCAGCGCGTCCTGCATAAGTTTTAAGACAAAGGTTGAGGACAGCGAGTTTGAAGTACCCAAAGGCTATAAAACCGTGAGTACCGAGGAATTTTACGGTTCTTAAAAATTTTTAGGAGGAATTTACAATGATTAGGAAATTGAGGAAAATTTTTACGGCGGCGGTTTCGGCTGTGCTATGCGTGACTATGGTTTTGAGTATATCCGCGGCGGCGGCAAACGTCAATGTTTGGAAAGAAACCAAAGCTCTGACAAATTTGAAGTACAATTCAAAATATATTGAATTAATGAAAAAATGCGGTGAGAAAAAAGCCAAAAACAACGTGGTATACAAAAATTCCCGCACCAAAAAGGCTGTCGGCAAATTTTTTAAATATATGGACAAAAAAGAGTTTTCCGTCGGCTGGATAAACAGCGAGGATATTACATATTTTTCCATTAAAGACGGTTTAAGCAGAACGGCGCTGTACGGGAACGAGGTCGGCATGTTATTTATTCTTACCCCGAATACGGCTGCATTCGCTTTTATCCGCGAGGACGGAAAGGAATACAATATCTCGGAACAGGACGAAAGCTACAATCCCCCCGACGAGCTTATCAAATCTTACGCGGAAGTCTTTGAGTTTGGCATTGACGACAACGCAAAGGGCAGCCTGTTCAAAATCAAAAGCGGGGAGAAAATTTACTACTACGAGGAATTTGAGTGCGAGAAATACGGCGTTGTGGGTTTTCTGTTCACCGAAAAGGGAACTCCCATAGGCATGCGGGAGGACGGCGAATATTACTGTTTCCGTTTTTCGTCGGCGGTTGACGATAACGATTTTGCCGTTCCCGACGGTTTTGACGAGCTTTAATAAAATTTTTAGGAGGAATTTACAATGATTAGGAAATTGAGGAAAATTTTCCCTGCCGTGATTTCGGCTGTGCTATGCGTGACAATGGCGTTGGGAATTGCCGTTTCGGCGGACGTATTCGACGATAAGGCTGCCGCAGACAAGAAAATCTGGAGCGAAACAAAGGCTATAGCAAATGCGAAATATTACCCGACGTACATAAAGTGGGCGGAGAAGTACAGCGCGAAAGAAACCAAAAACACCGTTTCCTACAGCAAGTCGCGGACGAAAAAATTTTTTGACAAGGTGAATAATGCTCTGAAAGCCGACGAGCCGCAGTTTTCTTTGGCAATTATTGACAAGGAGAGCGTTTCTTGCGTTGCCTGCAAAGGCGATAAGGCAAAAAACGCGGGCTGCAATTACGGGGTAGCTATGGCGATTTACGCCGACGGAAACGACCTTACCGTGCTCAGCATAAACAAAAAGCTCAAAACAGCGGACAGGTACGAAGGCGATACTGACTACGGCATTGAAACGTACGCTGACATTGCCGCGTTCTATGCTGCCTGGGATATTAAGTTAAACGTTTACTTTGAGGAAGAAGGCAAAATTTTCAAATTCAAGAGCGGCGACAAAATTTACTTTTACGAGGAATTTAAAAGCGGTAATTTGGCTAAAGTGGGTTTCCTTTTCAATGAAAAGGGTACTCCCCTCGCAATGACCGTGGACGGCAGCGCGTCCTGCGTCAGCTTTAAAACCAAAGTGGACGACAGCGAATTCGACATACCCAAAGGCTATAAAACCGTGAATACAGACGAATTTTACGGTTTTGAATAAAATTTTTTTAGGAGGAATTTACAATGTTAAGAAAAATCAAAAAGGCAATCCCCGCGGTGATTTCCGCCATACTCTGCGTAACCATGGTACTTGGCGTGACGGTTTCCGCCGCCTCAACATGGAGCGAGACAAAGGCTCTGACGAGCGGGAAGTACAACTCAAACTATATTAAATGGGTTGAAAAGTACAGCGAAAAAACGTCCAAAAACACAATTTCTTACAGCAAGTCAAGGACGAAAAAGTTTTCGGACAAGCTGAGCAAAGCCATGAACGCGGACGAGCCCCAGTACTCCCTGACGGTTTTAAACAAGAACGCTATACTTTCCTACACTCAAAAGGGAAATAAAATAAAGACGGTTGCCTACGCCGAAGATTTCGGCATAGCCACCTACATCACCCCCAAGGAGATAGCCGTCCTCGACCCCGTCGAAAAGGAAAAACTCAGCATGACGCTCACCGACGACATCGACTATGACGAATTAATGGACGAGATCCTGGACGAATACGTTTGGGCGGACATATTCTCTTTCTTTGAGGATTTGGGCGTTGCCGACAACGAAAAAGGAAAATATTTCAAGCTGAAAAGCGGCGACAATACCTATTATTATGAGGAATTCACCATTGACGACTACGGCAAAATAGGCTTTTTGTTTAACTCCAACGGCAGCCCGCTTGCAATGATGAACGGCGACATATCTTCCTGCATAACTCTTTCATACAAGGTTAAGGATTCGGAATTTACCGTGCCTGAGGGGTATGCGGAAATAGATTATTAATATAAGTTTTACAAAAAATTAACGCTCCTTGATAATTCAAGGAGCATTTTTATACGTACGGCAAAATCATCATCTTACGGTATCCCCAACCACCGCCCCGTCGTGAATACGTATAGTCCGCGCCGCCTGCGCCGCGATTTTGTCGTCGTGGGTAATTATTATCACGGTTTTTCCCTGGGCGTGGAGGTCGTACAGAATACGCATTACCTCCCCGCCGCTTTTGCTGTCAAGACTGCCCGTGGGCTCGTCCGCGAGAATTATCTGCGGCTCGGCGGCTATGGCTCTCGCTATCGCCACCCGCTGCTGCTGTCCCCCCGACATCTGGCTCGGACGGTGCTCCATACGGTTTTTTAACGACACCTTTTCCAACGCCCGTACCGCCGTTTCGCTCCTTACGCTTGCCGTCAAGCCCCGATAAATCAGCGGCAATTCCACATTTTCCCTTGCGGTAAGGCTCGGTATCAAGTTAAAGCTCTGGAAAATAAATCCAATTTTTCTGCCCCGTATTTTGGTAAGTTCCCGCTCGGACAGCCTGTTCACGGGCACGCCGTCCAGCAAATACTCCCCCGAGGTCTGCACGTCAAGACACCCCAGCAGGTTCATCAGCGTAGACTTCCCCGACCCCGACGTCCCCGCTATCGCCGCGAATTCCCCCCTGTTTATTGTCAGGGACACGTTTTCAAGTGCGGCAACGCGGCTTTCCCCCTCTCCGTAAAGTTTGGTAATATTTCTCAGTTCGATAAGCGGCATGGCAGGCAGTTCCTTTCAATTTATCTTTTACATTAATTTGCCCCAAAATATGCCGCATTATATACGCCGAAAAAAATTTACAAAATAAAAGAGGATAGAAAATCTATCCTCAATTTTTATGTCCAAGACACTTCAATTTTTTTATTGTTTTTCACGCAGTCCGCCAAATAAAGATTTATCAGCGTTTGATAGGGAATACCCGTTTCGTCGGAAAGATTTTTGAAAAAGTCGATAATTTTTATGTTAATATCAACCGGCGATTGCTGTCTTAATCTTTCGGCGTAAGGGTTTTTTACCGCATTGGAAAAATCATACTCTTTTTTCATAAAATCACCTCACCTCTTTATATACAGTCAAAATATTGTTTTGTCTCGTTTTTATCGGCTTTTCTTGCGGAAATAATACGAATAACGGTGTCCGATTCGCGGTAACAATGACAAACAATCAATAAATTAGCGTTTTTACTCATTCCAAGCAGCAAAAATCTATCCTCCTGTTCCGAGTGCTCGGCGTCGTTTATCATAAGAGCGTCACTGTCATAAAATACAGTTTTTGCCTCATCAAATGAAATACCGTGTTTCTTTTTGTTAATTCTG
Organism: Ruminococcus sp.; assembly: GCA_023665505.1. GTDB lineage: Bacteria > Bacillota > Clostridia > Oscillospirales > Ruminococcaceae > RGIG8773. The sequence goes on along the minus strand of JAMPDU010000007.1, from coordinate 15,731 downwards.
TTTTTATTTTCGTCCCAATCAAAATTTATTGTATCCATACTTATATTATAATTACAAAATAATTATTTGTCAAGAGATTTTTTACAATTTACAAACATACCCCTGCAAATGAGTTCTAAGCGGACACTCCAAACACTTTGGACTTCTCGCCGTACAAAACTCCCTGCCGAACATTACCAATCTATGGCAAAAATCGCTGCCCTTGTCGGGAGGAATTATTTTCAGCAAATCTTGCTCCACCTTTTTGGGGTCGGTTTCCTTCGTCAGACCCAGCCGCCCGCAAATCCTTATGCAGTGGGTGTCCGTGACTATGGCGGGCAGACCGTGGACGTCCCCCATAATCAGGTTAGCGGTTTTCCTGCCAATGCCCGACAGGGTTGTCAGCTCCTCAATTGTACGGGGCATCTCACCGCCGAAGTCGTACAGCAGACGGCGGCAAGCCTCCACAATGCTTTTGGCTTTGGTTTTGTACAGACCGCAGGGTTTGATTATTTCCGCAACCTCGTCCACGTCCGCCTCGGCGAACGCCTCAAGTGTGGGGTACTTCTCAAAAAGCGGCTTTGTGACAATGTTCACCCGCGCGTCGGTGCACTGGGCGGAAAGCCGCCCCGCAATCATCAGCTCATAAGGCTTTTTGTATGTAAGGGAGCACCGCGCATCGGGATAGATTTCCTCCAGTCCCGCTACGGCAAGCGCCGCCCTTTCTTTTTTTGTCATTGGGAACGCTCCTTTCCCTCAATAATTTTAATGTATCTTTCCAGCTCGGCAATTTCATAGCCGCACACCATTTCCGCAAACCCGCCGATATTTTGGGTTTCGGCGTACTCCTCAAAAGCTTTGTAGTATCTCGCCCTGTCGGCAAATTTTATATTTATGGGCAACAGACCGTTTTTCATAAGCTCTAAATTAAGAATAAGCCGTCCCGTTCTGCCGTTGCCGTCGATAAACGGGTGTATCGTCTCAAACCGCAGGTGAAATTCCGCCGCCGCCTCAATAACGTTTCCCTGCCCGAAAAGCTCCCCGCTGTCGATAATAAGCTGCTCCATAAGTTTCGGAATAAGATAAGGCTGGGGCGGCGTATGCCCCGCGCCGACTATCGTCACCGGGACGTTTCTGTACACGCCGCGGTTTTCCCTGTCCGCCATAAGGACGAGGGAATGTATATCCTTTACAATTTTTTCCGTTATTGGGGAATTGTCCCCCGCAAGCTCGGCGGCGTACTCGAAAGCGTCTTTGTGACCTATGGCGTCAAGATGTTCCCGCAAAGGCTTTTCCGCAACGGTGACCCCCTCGCCGAGAATGAGCGCGGTCTCCCGAAGAGTAAGCGTCGAACCCTCTATGGCGTTGGAATGGTAGGTATTGCCAACGATAAATTCCTCTTTAAGGCGTTTCAGCTCACCCGCGTTAAGGGGGCGCAGTTCGGAAAGCCTTTTTTTAAGCTCCTCAATTTTCGGGAAGTCCGTCATCGTTTTCCTCCTCGTAATCGCTGTAATCCTCGATAACCCGCCCTTTAACCTCAAACCAAAACGTACTGCCCACATTAATTTCGGAACGTACCCCAAATTTGAAATTGTGCTGTTTAAGAATTTGCTTGACGATTGAAAGCCCCAAACCCGTGCCTATAACCTCCCGTTTGTTTTTTTCGGCGCGGTAGTAGCGGTCGAAAATCAGCGGCAGCAGCTCCGGCTCGATGCCCTTGCCCGTGTCGGTGATTTCAATGCGGGCGGTAGTTTCGTCCGTCACAAGCTGGGTGATGTACACCGTTTTATTCTCCCCGGTGTAATTCACCGCGTTGTTTATCAGATTGTACAGCACCTGCTCCATTTTGATAACGTCCGCCTCCGTCTCGAAATTTTTATCGGCGGTGACGAAAAACTTATACCCCTGCTGCTCGGAAAGCAGGCTGTACCTGCCCATAATCTCGTAAATTTTTTTCGTGATTGAAAATGTGGACGGTTCCAGCCCCACGTTGTTGCTCTCCAGCTTTGACAGGTCGAGAATATCGTTCACAAGGGCGGCAAGGCGGTCGCTTTCCTCGATTATAATATTGACGTGCTCCTGCCGCTTTACGGGGTTGTCCCCCGACAAGTCCCGTATCATTTCCGCGTACGCCTTTACCATTGTAAGGGGGGTACGCAGGTCGTGGGAAACGTTTGCGATAATGTCCCGCCGCAGATTGTCAACCTTGGAAATCTCCTCGGCGGCATAGTTTAACGTGTCCGCAAGCTGTTCCGTCTCGGCGTAGCCGTGCCCGTCAAAGTGTGCGGAATAGTCCCCCTCGGCAAGTTTTTTCGCCGACTTTGTAATGCGGACGATAGGCGTTTCGATAAGCCTTGTGAGGAAGTAAGAAATTCCCAAACCCAAAATAAGCAGCATTACGCTGACCCACAAAATCTGGCTGTTGATAATGCCCTTTGTGGAGTTGAGGGGTTCAAGAGAAGTGTTCAGAAAAATATATCCGCTGGGGTTTTCCTTTTCCCCCAGTATCATCACAAAAAGCAGGGTATCGTTGTTGAAACGGGGGTTTTTTATTTCGGTGTAAAAAATCCCGTTGGGGCTTGCCGCCGCCTCGGCGCGGTACTTGTTAAGCTCATGGCGGTAAACGCCGTGAATAAGGCAGTTGTCCGCCATCATATCGTATGAGTAAATTCCGTTGCCGTAAGCGTCCTGAATAAGCACGCACATATCGTTGTCATAGGCGAGGGTGTCGAGGGTGTCGTCGGTGAACTCGTCCTTGCTCCACCCGGTGAGAATGTAGCTTGCGATGTCGAAGATGTTGCTAATTTTCAGCCGCTTGTAGTTGGATTCAAGGGACACGCCGAAGGTGAACCACATTAACACCAGTATGCTTGTGATAAATATCGCGAAATAAATCCAAACCGTATGGCGTATTGATTTAAAGCATTTTTTTGCAGTTTTCAAAATAAACCTCCGAGGTATTTTTAATTAGGTATCAAATTTGTACCCCATACCCCGCAGCGTTATAATGAATTTTCTGTACTCCCCCAGCGAACTTCTCAGCATTTTTATGTGGGTGTCAACGGTGCGGTCGTCGCCGTAAAAATCGTACCCCCACACTTCCTCCAAAAGTTTTTCCCGGGAAAGAGCTATGCCCTTATTCCTCACAAGGTAGAACAGCAGGTCGTACTCTTTCGGCGTAAGCTGTGCGGCTTTGCCGTCGATGGTGACCTCCCGTCCCGTGACATTTATTTCCAGCCCCTCATAGGTAATCTTTTCAATGCGCGCGCTTTCCTCCGCCGCCGCGCCCCGTTTCAGCACCGCCTTTATCCGCGCCAGCAGCTCTTTCGGTGAGAACGGTTTCACCACATAGTCGTCCACGCCTATCTCAAAGCCGAAGAGCTTGTCGTACTCCTCGCCCCTTGCGGACAGCATTATCACGGGAATTTTTTTGTTTTTGTGAATTTCCTTGACCGCGGAATAGCCGTCCAGCCGCGGCATCATAATATCCATAATTATGATGTCGAAATCCTCGTTTCGGCACATCTCCACCGCGTCCATGCCGTTCTCCGCCTCGGCGGTTTCATAGCCCTCGAATTCGGCGTACTCCTTAACGACGTTCCGTATCATTTTTTCGTCGTCCACAATTAAAATTTTCGGCATAGCTGTCCTCCTGTTTTTATTTTGTAAAATTTGCAGGGGGACGTTCATTTTCCCCGTTCTAACATTTGCGGAACGGGGAAAACACGTCCCCCATACAGAAAATAACGTACCCTTTTAGTCGCCAAAGGAAATACCCAGATGTCTCGCCGTACCCACAAGCTGATGCTCCTCGGTGACAAATTTTGTCTTGCCAGCCACGTCTTTAAGGGGATTTTCGGTAATAAGGCTCTTCACCATAGCCACGGAATAGCCGTACTTCTCCTGCTCGATAAGCTTAGCCGCCCGAACGCCGAACTTTGTGGCAAGCACCCTGTCGTACGCCGAGGGACTTCCCCCTCTCAGCATATGTCCGGGAACGCACACTCTCGTTTCAATGCCCGTGCCCTTTTGTATCTGCGCCGCGAGACGGTTTGTGGCGGTAGTAATTCCCGCCTCCTGCCGAAGTCTCGCCCGCTCTTTTTTCTTGAGCTTAGCCTCGTCCACGTCGAACGCGCCCTCCGCGAAAGCAACTATGGAGAACGTCTTTCCCGCGTCGCTCCTCTTTTTCAGGGCGGCGATAACCTTTTCGGGGTTGTAGGGGATTTCGGGGATTATGATAATGTCCGCGCCCCCCGCGATACCCGCGTAAAGGGTGAGCCAGCCCGCCTTGTTGCCCATGATTTCCACCATAAGAATTCTGCTGTGGGACGCCGCCGTGGTATGGAGGCGGTCGATAACGTCTGTGGCAATGTCAACCGCGGTGTGAAAACCGAAAGTAACGTCGGTGCCGTAAATATCGTTGTCAATGGTTTTGGGCAGACCGATAACGTTCAAACCCTCTTCCGAGAGAAGATTTGCGGTCTTGTGCGTGCCGTTTCCGCCGAGGGTTAAAAGGCAGTCCAGTTTCTGTTTTTTGTAGGTGTCTTTCATAGCCTTGATTTTGTCAACGTTGTCCTCGCCGATAACGGACATCATCTTAAACGGCTGCCGCTTAGTGCCGAGGATAGTGCCGCCCCGTGTGAGAATTCCGGAAAACTCCGAGGGTTTCATATCCCGGGCGATGTTGTTTATCAAGCCGTAGTAGCCGTTCTGAATGCCGACAATCTCCACCTTGTCCTCGCCCATTCTCTCAAAGCACGCCTTTGCCACGCCCCTTATGGTAGCGTTAAGTCCGGGGCAGTCGCCGCCGCTTGTGAGAATACCAATTCTTTTTTTAGCCATAGTAACATTCCTCCTGCGGATTTTTTTAAAACTCTAAAAATCCAAAACAAGGGTACAGTGTTCCCGTACCCTATATTTTGCATTAATTTAACAACTTAATTCGGTTTTGACACTTGCTCCAAAACCGCAAACCGTAAACAAGTTAGGCAATTTTCACACCACCGCTTTTGGCATATTTGTAAATCAAATGCGCGTTATTTCGGAGCAGTTCCACAAAAAAGTCAAGCTCGCTTTTTGAGTACCCCTCGCCGTAAAGCATTTCATAGCTCGGCAGCTCAAACCGCGCGGAATCAAATCCCTCCTCGGTGGGACGCTCAAAATGCACAACAACCTTTTCGCCGTTGAGTATCTGCGAGTGAACGATTTCAGTCTCGTCCGCAAGGGTCATATACGGGTACAGCATAGCAAACCTCCGATTTTACGCGTTTGCGGAAACTTTTTCCGCGTGCTCTCTCGCCTTTTCAGCCATAAATTCCTCAAACCTGTCAACGGGCATGGGCTTGCCAAAGAAGTAGCCCTGCGCCAAATCGCAGCCCGACTGTTTCAGAATTTCCGCCTGACCCACCGTTTCGATGCCCTCGGCGATAGTCTCTATCTTTTTGGACTTGGCTATTCTTATAACCGCCGAAACGATTTCCCGCGAAATCTCGTCCTCCTCCAAATACATTATAAAGGAGCGGTCAAGTTTCAGCAGCGTAATGGGCAGCACCTGAATATAGCTGAGGGACGAGTAACCCGTGCCGAAGTCGTCCATTGAAAGCTGTACGCCCAAATCGCGGATTTCCTGCATCTGCTGAATGGCGTGGTCGATGTCCTTTAACGCCAGGGACTCGGTAAGCTCCACGTCAAGCCACTGCGGCTCAAGCCCCGTTTCGTCCAGCGCCTTTTGTATTGCCTCTTTAACGTCGGTTTGGTAGAAGTCCACCGCCGTAAGGTTTATCGAAACCGCAATAGGCGGGTAGCCCTTGTCCTGCCAAGCCTTGTTTTGGCGGCAAGCCTCGTGCAGCACGAAATCGCTTATTTTTGTGATGAGCAGGGAATGTTCCGCCACGGGAATAAACTGGCTGGGAGGAATAACCGTGCCGTCCGGCTTAATCCAGCGGATAAGAGCCTCCATACCCATAAGAGTACCGTCCGCAAGGTCGATTTTCGGCTGATAGTACAGCGCAAGCTCGTTATTCTCGATAGCCTTGGCAAGCTCCGCCTCAATGGCGTTGCTCTCGATGATTTTATCGTGAATTTTGTTGTCGTACCGAATAATATCGTTCTTTGTGCCGTCGGACATGCTGAGGGAGAATTCCGCGTGGTCGAGAACCTGCGCGAAATCGCTGCCGCCGTCGGACATTTTGCAGTAACCCGCCGAGCAGGTCACGCCCTGCGCCGCGAAACTTTCGTCGCAGAAAACTTTAAGATTTTCCTGAATGCCCTTTACAATATTTATGGGCAGCTCGTCGTCCCCGATGTCGTGAATAAGCAAAGCGAAGTTGTCGCCGCCAATTCTCGCGCCGATGCCTCCCTCGGTAAGGGACTTGTCAACAATTTTGCCGAACTCGTTCAGCAGCCTGTTTCCGCTTTCGTAGCCGCAGGTGTCGTTCACAAGGTGGAAATTGTCAATATCAAGCACGATAACCCAGTAGGAAATTCCCGAACCGCTTTCCGCGGCGCACTCGAAAGTTTCCTGACCTATCTGCATAAACTTGTTTCTGTTGAAAATCTGGGTAACGTCGTCGATGTACGCCATTTTCTCGATAAGGGTGTCCTTCGCCTTGTCCTGTGTAACGTCGATAACCGCGCCGCCTATGTTGGCGAAGTTGATGTCGGCGTTTGGCGTAACCTTATACCTGAAATCGAACCAGTGGTACTGACCGTCCGCCTCCAAAACGCGGAACTCGCTGTGGTGTATCTCGTTGTTGTCGTACCCCCGCAGGCTCGTCATGGACGCGGCAAGAGCGTCGAAAACCTTTTTGTCGTCCTCGTGGAAAAGCTCCCGGAGAGCCTCGGCGGGAATATCGTCGCCCTTTTCGATGCCCAGCTTTTTGCAAAGCTGCTCCGACACATAAAAGGTATTTTTATTTGCTTTTTTCAGGACTATGCCTATTTCCGAAAGCTCCATCGAAAGGGAGTACCTGCTTTCCGACTCCGCAAGGTCTTTGGAGTAGCGTATCAAGTCCTCTTTCATGCGCACCGTTTCGCTGATGTCCATGCCGATAGACATCATCAGGCAGGTGGTGCGGGTCTTGCTCTGAACGGTGCTCATAATGGACGTGTTCCAAATCGTGCAGACTTTCGCTCCGCCCTTTGCGGTAACGTAGAACTCCTCGTCCCGGTTGTTGACTATCGCCTGCAAACTTGGCGCGAAAGCGTCCGGCGGCAGGACTTTCTGCAAATTTTTGACGTCCGCCAAATCCTCGGAAGTATAGCCTATAGACTTGGTAAGCTCGTCGTTTACCTCAACATAGCGGAAGTCGTCCTCCCAAAGAATGACCATGGCGTTAAGGCTGTGCATAATTTTGGAAAGCCGTTCACGCTCCCTTGCGGCGTGCTCGCGACCCAAATACTTCATACCCAGCGTAAGGAAGAGGGCTGAAACCGCGGTACAGGCGGCAAAAACTATGAGAATAAGAGCCGTATGCCCGGGAAATCTGAGGGCGATGTTCACCGCCGCCAAAGCGACCGCAAGGTACGCCGCCGCAATTATTAATATTTTGTGAAGTCTTTGCATAAGACCCTCCTCCCAAAACGGTATGTCATAGCAAACACGGCAAAAAATGTTCTGAAATACAATATCAAAATAGATTTCCGAAAACGTTTGCGGCTTATTTATGACAGTATCAAAGCGAGTTGATACACTTGTACTTTACTTACAATTATATTATACAAAATTAATTTATTTTTGTCAACTATTATAATTTACAAATACTAAAAATAGGCTAAAATTTCACAAACGCTTAATATTCGGGGTAAAAAACCGCACACATCGTGGAAATTTTTGTTGTAATTTTGTGAACGCCGCCGACAATTTGCCAAAATTTTGCAGTTGAAAGGGCAAAAAATTTTTACCCATTGGTCATTTTGCACAAATAAAAAAGACGGGGGAGAAAGAATTTCTATAGACGAAAAAATTCCCCAAACCCTATTGACAAACGGGAAAATTTATGGTAATATAAATATCACGGCAAAGCAGGAAAAATTTCTTGCCTCTTGCCTCTAAAAATCTAATATTCCAGTAGGGGAGCTGCTTGAGGCGGCTGAGAGGGAACCGAAATCCTGCGACAAGATTTACAGTTCCGACCCTTAAAACCTGATACGGGTAATGCCGGCGTAGGGAATTTGTTCGCTTTTTAAGGGAAATCAAGTCTGTACGTCCGCGTGCGGACTTTTTTGGTCTGCACGGTGATAAGTGCGGACTTTTTTATTTTTCGGACGGACGAGCCGACGCCGTAATTATAAATTTACAAAGTTAGGAAGTTTTACTATGGAAAGAAACTCAAAAACAAGAATTCTCGCCGAGGGCGCGATTATGGTGGCAATGGCTTTCGTTTTAAGCTATATCAAGGTTTTCCGCCTGCCTTGGGGAGGGTCGATAACCCTGCTGTCAATGCTGCCAATAGCGGTGTACAGCGTCAAAAGAGGGGTAAAAGCCGGGCTTTTCGCGGCGTTCGTCTCCTCGCTGCTGCAACTGGGTCAAGGCATTATTGTGGACGGTCTTTTCGCATGGGGGCTTACCCCCGTTATGCTCGTTGCCTGCATTTTCCTCGACTACATAGGCGCGTACACGGCGATAGGTCTGGCGGGAATGTTCCGCAACAAGGGGCTTGCGGGGCGGCTCGGCGGTACGGCGATTGCCATATTAATAAGGTATATCCTGCACGTTGTCAGCGGCGCGGCGATTTTCCACTCCGCGGGCATGATTTGGGAGGCTTTTTCCACCGACAACGAATGGCTCTACAGCGCGGTTTACAACGGGGCGTATATGCTCCCCGAGATGATTTTCACCGTTATCGGCGCGGCGGTGCTGCTTAAAGTTCCGCAGATTAACAGGCTTATTGGGGAAAATTAACAAATATAATTAATAATAAAATTCCGACCGTCCTGCGGGGCGGTTGAAATTTTATCCGTATAAAAATTTTACGAAACGCTTTCCCCGACCCGCCCCTTGGGGGGCTATACAAAATAAACCTCTGCCGCTTTCAACATTGGGGGGACACTCGCTGCGGGGCGACCCCGCAAAAATGAATTTTTTTCATTTCTTTTGTAATATTAAAAACAATATTTTGTTAAATTTACAAAACGTACATAAATACGTAACAGAAAATTTATCTATATGAGCGCAAATTTTGGTATAATTAACGTGGTATACAGTTGCGGCAAAATGTGTGTAAAAAATTGCACATTGCTGTAAATTAAAGGAAAATTCAGCCGCGGAAATCCCAATAAATTCCCGCATCGACTTCCAAATAAAAGCTTAATTTTGAAAGGATGGTTTATTATGTCACTTGGAAAGGTTTTAGTAGTTGACGATGACAACAACATCTGCGAGCTTTTAAAGCTCTATCTCGAAAAAGAGGGCTGGGGCGTAATTATTTCCCATGACGGCGAAGAGGCGGTCGTTAAGTTCAACGCCCTTAAGCCGGACATCGTGCTCCTGGACATTATGCTCCCCGAGCTGGACGGCTGGCAGGTCTGCCGCGAAATAAGAAAAAAATCCAACGTGCCCATTATTATGATTACCGCCAAAAGCGAAACCTTCGACAAGGTTCTCGGTCTGGAACTGGGCGCGGACGACTACATCGTCAAGCCCTTTGACACGAAAGAGGTCATCGCCCGCATAAAGGCGGTTTCAAGACGTATCGGTCAGACTTCCTCCGAGTCGGAGGTCAAGGAAGTCCGCTACGACAAGCTGGTTGTCAATATGACAAGGTATGAGCTGCGGGTTGACGGCAAGGTTATGGACACGCCCCCGAAAGAGCTGGAGCTGCTTTTCTACCTGGCGTCAAACCCCAACAGGGTTTACACGAGAGATCAGCTTTTGGACGAGGTTTGGGGCTTTGAGTACTACGGCGACTCCCGTACCATCGACGTGCACATCAAGCGCCTGCGCGAAAAGCTGGAGGGCGTTTCGGAAAAATGGGCGCTGAAAACAGTTTGGGGCGTAGGCTACAAATTCGAGGCTGACGAGGACGCTAATGCGTAAGAGTATTTTTACGGAATTTTTCTATCTGTGCGCGGCTGTGCTTTTTTCGGCTGTGGTGTGCGTAAGCGTCGTTATTCTCCTGGTTTCGGGCGAGTACTACAAAAACGACAAGCGGAGGTTTTTGGACGGTCTTATGGAGACCGCCATGTCCGAAACCGCCGCCTGTTCCGTGAACGGCGAGCTTGACTTTACCATGCTGAAAACGGTTTACGGCTACATAGCCGCGAATTCGGATACGGAAATTACACTGACCGACGAAAACGGCGCTGTCTTGGTTTGCTCCGAGGCATCGCCGTGTTCTCATACAGATAAAAATTTCGGCGGCGAAACCCTTTCAAAAATCACCGCCGACGGCTTTTACGAGCTGAGCACCCTCGACAATTACTACGAGGAGGACTATTTCAACATAGTTTATCCTCTCAGTATAAACGGGGAAAGGTATTTGCTTTTCGGCAGACTTCCCGCCTCAAGCCTGACGGAATACATGAAAGAGCTTGCGCTGACTGCGGTGCTGGCGGCTGCGGCAATTACGGCGGCTGTGTTTTTTATTATGTACTTTTATACAAACAGTATATTCTCCCCCGTCAGAGAAATGACAATGGCTGTCCGCAAATTCGGCGAGGGGGATTTTTCTGCAAAGCTGAACGTTATCGAGGAAAACGAATTCGGCTTTCTTGCCAATTCCATAAACGAAATGGCAACCGCCATAGCCGAAACCGAGGAAACAAGAAAAAGCTTTATTTCCAACGTTTCCCATGAGCTGAAAACGCCTATGACCACTATCGGCGGCTTTATAGACGGCATTCTGGACGGCACTATCCCCCCCGAGCAGCAGGAGCATTACCTTAAAATAGTGTCAATGGAGGTAAACCGCCTTTCGCGGCTGGTGCGCTCGATGCTGAATATATCGAAATACGAGGCGGGGGAACTTACTCTTTCGCCTGCGGACATTGATATAATCCCGGTGATTTTCCGCACGCTGCTCAGCTTTGAAAAGCGTATCGATGAAAAGCGGGTGGACGTGCGGGGTCTTGACAGGGGCGCGTTTTACGTAAAAGCCGACGAGGACCTTATTCGGCAGGTGATATACAATCTTACGGAAAACGCCGTGAAATTCGTCAACGAGGGCGGCTACATAGAGTTTCTTTTTACGGAAAACGAGGACGGCGCGTCGGTGACGGTGCGGAACAGCGGCGAGGGGCTGAAAGAAAACGAGATTTCAAGGGTTTTTGAGAGGTTCTACAAAACGGACGAATCAAGGGGCGTCGACCCGGGCGGAGTAGGTCTGGGGCTTTCGATAGTCCGTTCTTTGATAAAGCTGCACGGCGGGACTATTCTCGTACGCAGCCAGTATGAGCAGTACGTCGAGTTTGAGTTTACACTTCCCAAGTAAAACGGCAAATTCCCATATGGAGGATACAAATGGATAATTTTGAAAACAACAGCCAACCCAATGAAAACAATACGGACGGAACGCAGTTCCCGCAAAACAGTCTGCCCCCGGTAACTGATAAGGAAACGGCGGAACAGCAAGTCCAACCGCAGCCGCGGGAAATCCCGCCTCGGGAGGTACAGCCAAACGGTACTCCTATGCCGCAGTATCAGCCGCAGTACGCCATGCCAAATACGCCCCCGCAGGAAACGCAGGAACAGCAGGCGGTTCGGGAACAGCAAGTTCCCCCAAAACAAAGGCGGCTTTCGACAGGCTGCCTGTGCGTTGTGATTGCGGCGGTAATTCTTATGTTTATGGTTATAGTCGTTCTGGCGGCGGCAATATCCCTGCGGGACGGCAAAAAGTCCGAAAACGAGCTTGACTTCTCAAACGCGATAATAAGGGAAGTCACCCCGGATAACACCCCCGAACGGGTTACGGTAAATATTCCCACGGCGCGCAAGCCCGTGCTGGAAGAGGAAATGTACCGCGACAGGGAAACGGGACTTCTCACCACGGTGGGCGTCGCCAAAACAATTCTGCCCTCGCAGGTTAAAATAAACGCTTTCGGGGAAGTGCCCTACGTTCCCTCTTCGTCGGGTTCGGGAATAATTCTTACGGAGGACGGATATATTCTTACAAACGCCCACGTTATCGACGAGGCGAACAGCCTTGCGGTGGAACTTTACGACGGCTCGGAGGAAAAGGCGGCGGTTGTCGGCTTTGACAGGAAAAGCGACCTTGCGGTGATAAAAATCGACAGGGACGGCCTTTCCCCCGCCGAGATAGGCACGTCCGCGGACCTTGTTATCGGCGAGGAAGTGGCTCTTGCGGGGGCGGGAGGCGGTTTCGCCAATACCGTGACCTACGGCTACGTTACGGGTCTTGACCGCGAAATCGACACCGACTATATCAGCAGCTCCACAATCCGCTGCATACAGACCGACGTCGCCCTTAACCCGGGGAATTCCGGAGGCGCGCTTGTCAATATGTACGGTCAGGTGGTGGGGGTTGCCGTCGCTCTTATGAACCACGAAAAGTACGAAAATATAGGTTTCAGCATAGCCATTGACGACGCCGTACCCATTGCGGAAGAGCTTATGTCGAAAGGCTATGTTTCCGCGCGGGCGCGTGTGGGCGTAACCTTTGTCTCGGTTGGGGACGACTTTGCCTCTTCATACAAAGTCGAGGCGGGCTTGTGCATTATGGAGGTTGACCCCGACTGCGACGTTGCCAATGCGGGGCTTGAGCCTTACGATATAATCACCCATATAGACGGCGTGCGGGTTTACGGCTCGGAGGAAGTGCTGAAAGCTTTGGCGGACAAAGTACCGGGAGACAGGGTTACTCTGACGGTTTTCCGCAAGGAAACCACGGGCGACCCCGTAACCTTCGAGGTTAACATAGAGCTTGCCCCCGATACGACCTCCATGTCGGGGTACTCCGTCACAAGGAGCACCGACGACAACACGTCAAGCGATGTAATCAAATAAAGAAAGGTATTTTAAATCAATGAAAAATCTCAAAAGAATAATTTCGGCAATTTTAGCGGCGGCGGCAATTCTGTCAGCGCCTGCGGCGGTTTCGGCGGAGGAGTACTTTTTCTACTACTACGGCGAGGACATTACTTTCGACACTTTTGACGTTCCCGCAGAGCCTGTTCCCGACGAACCCATACTCGACGAACCCGTGGCTGACGAGGACGACTGGACTTGGTACTTCGACTTCAAAGAGCCGGAAAAATTTTCAACGAGCCTTGTCCCCGAGGTTACGGCGGAGGCTGCTCCCAACGGCGTAAAGCTGAAATGGGATTATGTGGAGGGTGTAGACCATACAAGAATTTACAGATACAATTCAAGCAAAAAGAATTACGTTTATCTTAACGAGGTAAGCGGAACAAGCTACACCGATACAACCGCGAAGTCGCTGACATCCTATTCCTACAAAATACGCATGTACAACAGCAGCGGAAAGAAAACCAAACTTTCCGAGGCTGTCAAGATAAAAACCCCCCTTTTGCCGGGCAATGCCAACGTCGCCGTAACTTCGTCAAGAATAACAATTTCATGGAATAAAAACAGCAAGGCGGACGGCTACGAGATTTACTACTATAAGAAAAAGGCGGGGAAAAAGAATTTCCACACCTCCTACAGCAGCGAGGGCGCGGTTGCCTACACCGAGTCGCCCGAAAGCCTTAAAAAGGCGGAACAGCAGGAATTCAAAAAGCTGAAAACCACAACCGAAACCTCCTACGCCATAAAGCGGGACAAAAATTACAGCTACTATTTTAAAATAAGAGCCTACCAAAATAAAGACGGCAAAAAGGTGTACGGCGACTTCAGCGGCGTTTCCTCAACCACCTCTTCGGTTTCGCTTTTCAACGGCGCGAAAGGCAAGTCGAAAAGCACCGTGCCGGTAATTTCCTACCGCAGCGACGTAAGCGAGTGGACTATGAACATTTCCGCCGCCGACAAAAAGACTATAAGCGATTTTATGAAAAAGCATTTCACAAGCGGCATGTCGGATTACGACAAGGCTGTTTATCTTGCGGACTACATTCACTACAACGTTGATTACGCAAGCGCGGAGGGTCTGAATAAAATATCCAATCTCTCCTGCGTACAGGCGGCTATAACCAACAAGACGGGGCAGTGCTATCAGTACAACGGCGCGCTTGCTGAATTTTTGGCGTACATGGGTTACGACGTGCGGCTTGTCTGCGGGTACAGAGAAAGCCAATTGACGGGAAACCGAATAAGCCATTACTGGTGCGAAATAACCCTTGACGGTGTAAAGTACGTCCTTGACGCGGGCAACAAAAAAGACGGCTTGTATAATTTCTGTCTGCCCTATGAGTGTACAAACGGCTATGTAGTGCCGTAAAAAATATTAAGGGAGGTTATTTTATGGGTATCGAAATCACAAGAGAAAACATCGGCGTACTTATCAAAAAGGCTATGGAAAACAAGGAAATAAAGGTTTTCTATCAGCCTAAGCACAACGCCGTAAACGGCAAGGCTGCCGGCGCGGAGGCTCTTGCCCGGTGGATTACCCCCGATGGGGAAATTATCCCGCCGGGGCGGTTTATCCCTCTTTTGGAGGAACTGGAGCTTATCTCCGACCTTGACTGGTATATGCTGGAGGAAACCTGCCGCTTTCTTAAAGGCGAGATAGAAAACAACCGCCGCGTGGTAACGGTTTCGGTGAACTTTTCCCGCCTGCACACAAGCGAACCGAATTTCGCAAAGCGTTTAAGCGACACGGTGGACAGCTATAAAGTCCCCCATAAACTGGTTGAAATCGAGATAACAGAGTCCGCTCTTTCGGCGGACGAAAGCGCGATAATAAAGTTTGTGGAAAGCATTGTGGCGGCGGATTTCGAGGTTTCCATAGACGACTTCGGCAGCGGGCTGTCCTCTCTTAATTTTGTGAAAGACGTGCCCGCCTCGGTACTTAAAATCGACAAGTCGCTGCTCAGCGGCAACTGCGAAAACGAAAAGGAACGCATAGTCCTCGAAAGCATTTTCGACTTCGCCCACAGGCTTAAGCTCACCACCGTCGCCGAGGGCGTGGAGACAAAGGAGCAGCTCGGTTTCCTGCGGACCTGCGGCTGCGAACTTATACAAGGTTTCCTGTTCGCGAAACCAATGCCCGAGGAGGACTTCCGCAACGCCCTGAAAAACGCGGAAACCCCCGCCGAAAGCGAGGATATACTTCTCACCCTGCCCCCCGCAAGCGCCACGCAGCTGCTGCTTGACGCGGTGTTCACAAGATACCCCTTGATAATTTTAAGCAACTTAAGCCGCAACAGCTTTTATATGATGGTGTACGAGCATTTTTCCACACGCTCCTGCCCCTCCACGGGGGTTTACTCCGAGCTTATCGTCCATGGCGCGTCCAGTATGCACCCCGAGGACAGACAGCTTTTCTCCGACACTTTCGACGTAAAAGACCAGCTTGACGCCTACGAAAGAGGCGAACGGGTACGGGCGGTAGTGACCCGCCAGCTTGGGGACGACGGCGTTTACCGCAAGGTTGAGACCACCAACTACTACATGAAAAATTCCGCCTCCGAGGACGTGCTGGCGATAACGCTTTCGAGGGCGATTGAGTAAATTAATAATTAATAATTATTTGTACGGGTTATCTGTACCTCTGTAGGGGACGGGTTTCCCGTCCCGCTGTCACATACCCGCGGGCGGGGAAACCCCGCCCCTACAAAAACGTTAATAAATTAAACCCGCCGACATTGGTTTGTCAGCGGGTTTTTTCATTTTGCAGTTA
>JAMPDU010000079.1 GCA_023665505.1 Ruminococcus sp. | reverse complement strand
AGTACGATTTTATTGGGCATAATTACAAAAAGTACGTTAAAATCGCTGATTTCTTAAAAATTTTGAAAAAACCCTTGAAATTATTTGATTTATAGGTTAATATATTAAGGTAGCGTTTTTTAAAGCGGAGGGTTTTTATGGAATTCACATTTAAGGAAAAATATGGCATATCCGATTTGCTGGACATTATGCGTATTCTCCGCTCGGAAAACGGCTGCCCTTGGGACAGGGAGCAAGACCATAAGTCTATACGCAGGGATTTTCTGGAAGAGGTCTACGAGGCGGTTGAGGCTATAGACCTTGACGACAAGGCTTTGCTGCGGGAGGAATTGGGGGACGTGCTTTTGCAGGTGGTCTTTCACGCCCGCATCGAGGAAGAGTGCGGAAATTTCGATTTCGGCGATGTTGTGAACGAGGTCTGCCAAAAATTGGTTACCCGTCACCCACATGTTTTCGGGGACGTTACCGCCGAAACCAGCGAGGAAGTGCTGAAAAACTGGAATAACATCAAGCAGCAGACCAAAGGTCAGGAGACTTACGCCGAGACGCTGGAAAGCGTGTGCACCGCCCTGCCTGCGCTGATGAGGGCGCAGAAGATAGGTCAGCGGGCAAAGCGTGCGGGTATGGATTTTGCGGACGTTGGCGGCGTGCTGGACAGTCTCGAAAGCGAAATTGCCGAGCTGAAAGCGGCGATAAAAAACGGAAATCCCGAGGAAATCAAGGACGAGCTGGGGGACGTGCTGTTCTCATGTACAAACCTTGCGAGACACCTTGACTGCGACGCGGAAGAGGTTCTCACAATGTCGGCGGTAAAATTTACCAAGCGTTTCAAAGCCGCCGAGGAATTAATAAGATGTGACGGGCTCGATATGAGAGCCTTGAACATAGACGAGCTGGACGCCTATTGGCGGAAGGCGAAAACAAAATAGAAATGGGATTGTTAAAAATTCCCATAAATTATGGAGGTAGTCAAAATGACAAAAGCAGAATTAATCACATCTATCGCGGATAACAGCGGTCTCACCAAGAAGGACGCCGAAAAGGCTCTCAACGCCGTAACAGCCTCAATCCAAGACGCTCTCGTTAAGGGCGACAAGGTTCAGATCGTAGGTTTCGGTACATTTGAGGTTCGCGAGAGGAGCGCGAGAGAGGCAATTAACCCCAGAACAAAGGAAAAGACCAAGGTTCCCGCCAAGAAAGTTCCCGCTTTTAAGGCAGGCAAGTCCCTTAAGGACGCTGTTGACGCTAAGTAATCATTGTAAAATAAAAATTCGGACGGGACGGCTGTTTCGTCCGTTTTTTTAAATTTTTGTAAATTTTTTATGAGGTGAAATTATGCGTCTTGACAAATATTTGAAAATTACCCGTCTCATCAAGCGGCGTACCGTCGCCAACGAGGCTTGCGACGCGGGAAAAGTCGTTGTGAACGGCACGGTTGCCCGGGCGTCTTACGACGTTAAGGTGGGGGACGTTATCGAGATAAACCTCGGTACAAAGCCACTTAAGGTCAAGGTTTTGAACGTCACGGAGTACGCCACGAAAGAAAACGCCGCCGACAATTACACGGTTTTGGAGGGTTGAAATTGGGACCTTTTTACTATATCGCGGAAAAAATCGACGGCGATTACGCGGTGCTCCGCCGCACGGATATTCAGTCCGAGGACACGGTTCTTGTCGCCCGCGCCCTGCTCCCCGAGGAGACGGACGAGGGTACGCGGCTTTTGTGGGAAAATTTGGAGTATACGGTAATATAAAAGCAAAAAACTCCCTAAAATTTAGGGAGTTTTTTTGTGAATTTTTACAATTATTCCTCGGGTACGTCTTCCGCGGCAACTTCAAGTACTTCCTCATCGGCGGGAACTTCATCAACGGGCGGTTCCTCCTCCGGAGGCTCGGGCTTTTCAAGCTTTGCGCCGCACTTGCCGCAGAAATTGTCCTCAAAGGGACACTCCCCGCCGCAGCTTTGGCACTTTACCATGCCTTTGATTGCCAAAATCTGGCTCTTCATGTCGGCAATAGTTTCCAGCGAGGCGGTAATGGAATTTACAGTTTCTGCCACTTCCTCGGCGGGACTGTCCTTGAAATTGTCGTAGTAGAACTTGCCGAGAATGGTGTAATTGTCGCTGACGGAGTGCTCCGAGGCGATTATTTTGGCGTTGAATTTCGCAACGCTGCTGACCTGCTTGGTCTTTTCGCCAACGGATTTGCCCGTCTCGGTAAGGGTGTCGCCGATTTTCTTAAAAATATCGCTCATAATTTATTCCTCCTAAAAAAATATATGTAGGTTTTTGCTTGACAATAATATTATACTACATATAATATTAAAAGTCAATACCCTTTTACAATTTTTATTATATTTTTTTCGGGCGGACATTCCTCTTTTCCCCCGTACTTGAAAACTTTGGCAAAATTTTCGGCAATTTCCTCTAAATCGCACTCTGTTGATGTGTGCAGAACGGCGATTTTTTCTCCCTTTTGCACAAAATCTCCCACGGTTTTTTGGAATACAATTCCAGCCGTCGGGTCTATGTCCGATTCTTTGGTTTCCCGCCCCGCGCCCAGTTTGAGGGACGTCATACCCGTTTCCTCGCAGGAAATTCCGCAGATGTAACCCTCGCGGTCGGCAAAAATTTCCTTTTGCCGCTTTGAACCCCCGAACAGGCTGTAATCCTCGGTAACGGCGGGGTTTCCGCCTTGAAGTTCAATCATCTGCCGCAGTTTTTCGAGAGCCGCGCCGCTTTTTACCGCCTCTTCAGCCATTTTTCGGCAGGAAACCTCATCGCCCTTTCCCGCCGTGAAAATCATTTCCGCCGCAAGGGTCAGGGAAACCGACATTAAGTCCGCAGGGGCGTTTCCTTTCAGCGTTTCTATCGCCTCGACAACCTCCAAAGAGTTCCCCACGGTACGCCCAAGGGGCTTATCCATGTCGGTGAGAACCGCCGTGACCTTGCGCCCCGCAAGTTTTCCAACTCTTACCATTTGCTCGGCGAGACGTTCCGCGTCCGCCAAATTTTTCATGAACGCGCCGCTGCCCACTTTTACATCAAGTATAATTCCGTCCGCCCCGGTGGCAAGTTTCTTGCTCATAATCGAGGAGCAAATCAGCGGAATGCTGTCCACGGTGGCGGTGGCGTTCCGCAGGGCGTAAATCTTTTTGTCGGCGGGAACGAGAGAACCCGTCTGCCCCGCAACCGCAAGCCCCGCTGTACGGACGGTTTCGAGAAATTTTTCGTAAGGCAGAGCCGTATTGAAACCGGGAATTGATTCCAGCTTGTCGATAGTTCCCCCGGTGTGCCCCAAACCCCGCCCCGACATTTTGGGCACGAAAACCCCGCACGCCGCGGCTATCGGAGCAGCGATAAGAGTGGTTTTGTCCCCCACGCCGCCCGTGCTATGCTTGTCGGCGGTAAAGCCGCCAACATCGGGCTTGAGCATGTCCCCCGACCGCGCCATTGCCATGGTCAGGTCAACGGTTTCCCTGTCGGACAAAGAATTAAAGCATACCGCCATAAGCAGAGCGGACATCTGATAATCGGGAATTTTACCGAGAGTATACCCCTCCACAACCCAATTTATCTCCGCCGTACTCAGCTCGGCGTTATGCTTTTTTTTGGTAATTATTTCATAAATTGTCATATTACTTCAATTCCCGTAAAATAAAATTTTAAAATATCTACGTAACTGTACCCCTGTTTGCCGAGTATATTCGCGCCGTTCTGGCTCATGCCAACGCCGTGACCGTACCCGTAGGTGGTGAACACGAAGTCGGAGCCGTCGAAGTACACGTCGAACGCCGCGCTTTTCAGCCTGTAGCCGAGAATGTTTTCCCGCAGCTTTCTGCCCGAAATGGTTTTCTGACCGTCAACGCTGATTTCGGAGACATAGTTGCCGTCAACGTACCCCGTAACCGTCAGCCAGTTGTAGGGGTTGTTTGAAAGGGATATTCCCAAATAATTTTCAAGACCGGAGCGCATGCTGCTTTCGCTGACTTTCATGGTAGAGCCGTAGTTGGGGTCGTACTCCGCGTCAAGGGGGCAGCGCACGCTGACAAGGTAGGGCACATAGCCGCCCCAGACATTCCGCGCGTCGGCGGTGTACCCCGAGGAGGACGCCATATAAACGGTCTGCGCCACCTCGCCGTTGTAGTAGCAGCACACTCCCCAAACCGAGGAAACCAAGTCTGTGATACGCTTTGAGGGGTTTCTCTTTATAAGCACCGTGGGGGTCAAGCCGTTGACGTTGTGGTACTTCACGTATGAGTACGCCGCCACCGCCTGCGCTTTGATAGCCTCGTCGCTGAAACTTTCGGAAATTTCGTTGTTAACAATCCAGCAGATAAGGTCGTAGGCGTTCACGGTATGTACAGACCCCTCGTATTTCGCCGTAAAGGTTTCGTTCAGGGAAACGCTGCCCGCCGCCTCGGGAGTGACGGTAACCGTATCGTCGGCAGGGTCGCCGTCGGGGAAAATAGTTTCAACAAAGTTTTCCTCGGAAGTTACCGTTGTTTCCTCGGTTTCCCAAAAGGTTTCCGGCTCGGTCTGCTCGGGTTCGGTGTACAGCTCGGTATCCTCGGTTTCGGCGGCGGTTTCTATATCCTCGTCGTCCGAATAGAGGGTATCGTTTTCCTCGGTATCTTTGGCATAAATTTCCTGCTGACGCGCCTCGGTGTCGTTTTCCGAAAGCTCGGCAACGTCAAAATCCTCGGGAACGCCGTCGAACTCGTCCGTAACGTCGTTTTCTGGAACGCTGTTCTCACCGTCGTTTTTCTCCGTTTCCCCGATGTTGACCATGGCGGGCACGGCATCCCCGCGGCTTTCGGAATTCTCCTTTGATTTTTCGGAAACCGCCTCTGTTTCACTTTGCGTAACCGAAACGTCCCGCTCGAACGCCTGCGTTTCCTCCGAATAGTAGTACTCCATGGGGATAGTATGCTCCTCCACGTCGTCCACCATACAAAACGCAAACACATAGAACACCGCTATAAACAGTATTCCCACCGCGCCGAGCAGCTTTGTTCTAAAGTTCATTTGAAACCCTCTTCCTGTTTTTGACATCTTGATGTTTTAACGCAGCTACTGTGCCTGTTCCACATATGTACCGCCGTTATACTTATAGTACACCGCGGGCCATTTGGGGTTGGAATTTACCTCAAACCCCGACAAATCTATATTTTCCGTAGTCTCGCCGCTCCTGAGCTTTCTGCCGATAATAACGTGGCGGGACGGTTCCCACTCATACGAGCAGGTGGAAAGCGTGATAAACTTATCGTTCTCATTCACGTCCACTCCCGTGTGGAAGTGACTTCTGTCGTTAATCTCCTTGACGAACGTCTCAAAGGGGTAGCTGTCCCCGAAATTGATGTAGTTCTGGTAGTCGAACACATAGCCGTTGTCGTGTTCCGGCTCGGTGTTTACCACAAAGGAGGCGATTATAACGTACGTACTCTGCTCATACTTGTTGTCGAAGTAAATAAACGGGTTTTGCAGCCAGTATTTGTAATCCCACTTGTAGTAGTCCAGCTCGCCGAACATCGTGCCGTCCTGCTGGTTGTGACCGTAGAGAATGATGTTGTCCGACTGCAAATCGGCGTAGTCGCTTACGTTGTTGCGGTAGTCGGCGAAAACCGTTCCGCACTGGCGGTTCTGACCGCGAATGTTGGTTTTAAGGTAATGCTCGTTGTCCTCGCCCTGCACGACAGCCTCGTTTACCCGCCCGGGAATGGAAACATATCCCACATAATCGGGATTTATTTCCAGCATTTTCTCCGCGAAAGGAAGGTTCACAAGCGGCTGCCTGGGAATTTCCTCCGCTCCCTCTTCGGGGAGTATCACCACGGGGGCGGTTGTTTCCGCGGCGGTGTTCCTGCCTATTTCGTTGTAAATGCTTTTTATGTCGCTGTGGTTTTGCTTAGCCTCGAAAATATGATAAAAGTACACGCCCAGCACCGCTATGCAGGCAATCAGCACAAGCACGAAAAACAGCGAAATAATCTTGCCCGTAAGCTCTTTCGGGGTGTCCCCCCGCATGGGGATAAAGCTCTCCGCAAAGGTTTTTTTCTTTTTCTGCGGCTGCTTGTACCTTGGCGCCGAGCGTACTTCGTCCGACATTGCCATAAAAACGCTCCCTTTCTTTTTGGAAAAAATTTCTACACATTATTTATTGCTTTTGCTGCTTTTTTTCTTTTTGGTTGTACTCTCGCCAGTCTCGCTTTCGCTTTCCTCCGAGCTTTCGCTGCCGTCCCCGCTTTCGTCCGTCCCGTCAGAACCGCTTTCCGTATCGGTAAGGGTTTCCCCGTTTTCGTCGGTGACGGCTGTTTCGCTTGCGCTTTCGTCGGTTGTATCCGTACCCGCCGTTTCGGTGGTTTCCGTCTCCGTTTCGCTTTCGGGGACTGTCGTTACCGTAGTTTCGGCGGTTTCGGCAGTGGTTTCAACCGTTGTAACGGTGGTTTCCGCCTCGGTGCGGTAGGTCTTTTCGTTCCGCTTGCCGAGGGACTTCTTATGGGTTGTGAACTCGTCGATGGTCTCCTCGGTTTCGGGGGCGGCTGTGGTATCGGAGGTTTCCCCCGACAAAATAGCGTCCCAGTCAACGCCCTGCGCGCTTGGATTTATGCGCGCCTCGGAGAAGTCGTAATCGCTTACGCTTTCGCCCTCCCGGAGCTTTCTCGCGAAAACCACAAAGCGGGATTCCGTAAACTCGTTCGAGCAGGTGGACAGCACCAGCAGCTTGTCGCCGAACCGCACGTCCACGGGGGAAATTATCTGATTGCGCTTTTGCACTTCGCCCATGTACCAGTTAAAAGTGCTCTCGTCGCTCATCGTCTCGATATAGTCGTGGTAGTGGAACACCACCCCGTTGCTGTCCTGTTTTTCGAGAGCGTTGGTCACGAAAAACGCGTATATAAGGTACTCGCCGCTGTCAAACTCGGGGCTGAATTTCACCACCGGGTTTTCCTTGTAGAAATCGATATTTATGGGTTCCTGCGTGTAGTCCACTTTATAGTACTTCAAATGCCCGAACATCGTGCCGTCCTCCTGATTGTGCCCGTACAGGACGATATTCGGGGAGGTGTACTCGGGGGTAACCGTGCAGCGGGCGTCCATATATATAGTACCCGCCTTATTCAGTTCGCCGTATATGTTGTGTTTCAGATAGTACTCGTCGCCCACGTCCCTGCCCTTAACCACAGGCTCGAAAATTTCGCAGCCCGCAAGCTCAAGGTAGCCCACGTAGTCCTCGTTTATCGCTTTGAAATTTTCCGCCACAAGCCTGTTATGTTCGGCGATTTCCTCGTCGGTGGGGGGGATTGTCACCACGTTGCCGTTTTCGTCGATTGTTGTCGCCACGGTGGTTTCAATAACCTCGCGCATGGAGCTTTGGATTTCCACAGCTTTTTTGGACTGTATAAGAGTGCCTGTCAGCATAACCCCCGCGCCCACGAAAACAACCACCGCCGCCATGAAAATAATCTTTCTTATGACCTCGAAAACGCTGTCGCCCCGTACGGGAAAAATTCCCTTGGCAAATTTAACCAGCCACTTTTCGTTAACGTCGGTATCGTCGATTTCGGTAATTTCCGCAGCTTTTTCCTCTTTTTCGGTTGGAACTTCTTTCTCCTTTTCGTCGGGGACTTCCTCAGCCGTTTCTTTCTCGGGGACGTCCGCCGTTTCGGTATCTTCGGTCTCGGGTTCGGAAACAGCCTCGGTTTCCTCCGCATCGGGGGGGACTTCTTTACTTCCCGCCGTTTCCCTGCCGTCAAAGGACGCGCCCGCCGCAATGGTTTCCTCAGCCCAGTCCGACCACTCCGAAAGCGTGGAAAGCTCGGCGGGGGCGGGTTTCTCCGAATTCTCCCCGGGAACGTCGAAAGGCTCGTCGGGGACTTCCTCTCCGCTGTCGCCGCCGTCGTCGGTAATTATTTCCAAAATATCCTCCCGCGGCTCGGAGGCGGTTTCCTCCGCCGTCTGCTCGCCGAACATCTCGTTAAGAGCCTCCTCGGCTTGCTTTCCCGCCCCGGGAAAATATTCCTCCAAAAGATCCGCTAAATTCTTTTTATCGTTGGACATATCAAACCTGTTAGCTCCTTACAAAAAATCCCCTTATTTATTGTATATGTACTCGTAATCCGGTTCAAGCATATCCTCGTTTATTTCCGCCTTGGACGTGTCCACCTCGGGGCTTTCGCCGTCACGGACGCGCCTGCCTATCACCACAAGCCGCGATTCGGTAAACTCGTTGGAGCATGTGGAAAGGGTCATAAACTTGTCGTTCCCGTCGAAGTCAACCCCCGTGTTGACGGCGGTTCTTGCGAGAATATTTTCCTTAAACTTGTCGAAATTCCTCTCTCCGCCGAACTTCACGTAGTTGTGATAGTCGAATACAACGCCGTCGCGGGTCTGCTCGGGCAGTACCTCTATGACGAAAATCGCGATTATCTTGTATGTATACTCCTCGTAAAGGTTGCTGAACTTAAACGTCGGGTTCTGCTGATAGAAACTGAAGTTGCCGGTACTCTGCTTTTTTATCTTGTATTTTTTCAGCGTGCCGAACATCGTGCCGTCCGCCTGATTATGCCCGTAAACGACGACGTTGTCGGACTGCCTGTCGTTGTAATCGTTGATATTGCAGCGGTAGTCCACAAAAACCTGCCCTGCGATGTTGTAGTTGCCGTAAAAATCCTTATCCATGTAATAGTTGTTGTCGGTGGTCTGCAAAACCACGTTGTCGATGTTGGTGTTGGCAACCGTCAGCCAGCCCGCAACGTTGGGGTTCTGCTCCACAAGGCTTTCCATATTTTCCAGAACCACCAGCGGGGGCGGCTCCGTTTCGGTAACGGTTTCCTCCGTTTCGGGGGCGGTTGTGGTGGTATGGGAAATTACGGAAACTTCCGTGTGCTGATTTCTCAGCTCCTCAATCTGCCTGCGGTTTCTCGCCTGTTGGGAAAAATACCCAGCCAATACAATTACTGCGGCAATCAGCACCACAACGGCGACTATTGTAACTATTTTACGTATAAGCTCCGGCTTTGAATCGCCCTTTTGAGGGAGAAACTGTTCCGCAAAGCTTTTTTTGGAATTGTTATATCCTGCCATAAATAAAACCTCGCTTATATGAATTACCTGTAAATAACGTCCCAGTCCGGCTCGACGGCGTTAGGGTTAAGGTACGCTTGGGACGTGTCCACAAAGCTGTCCTCCCCCTCCCGGACTTTCCTTGCTATCACCGCGAAACGGGAGTTTGAAAACTCGTTGGAGCAGGTTGACAGCGTGAGAAACTCGTCGCCGTACCGCACGTCAACAGGTGTGATTATCTGCGTCCGCGCCATGACGTTGTTAATAAAATCGTCATATTCAGCTTGACTGTTGAAATTCAAGCGGTTGTGATAGTCGAACACCACGCCGTCCCGGGTCTGCTCGGGCAGGGTGGGAACGACGAAACAGGCGAAAATTTTATAGTAATCCGTTCGGTAATTTGAGCTGAACAGCACCAACGGGTGTTGGGAATAATATCCAACGTCCTTTTTGTAGTACGCCAAATCGCCGAACATGGTTTTGTCCTTTTGGTTGTGACCGTAAACGATTAAGTTGTCGGAACGCTCATACGCCGTCAGCACGTTCCTCCTGTCGAGGAAGATAGTGCCCGCCTTGTTTGAACTGCCGTCGAAAGCTGTTTTCAGGTACGCCTCGTTGCCGTCTGCGGTGGTTTTCTGCACCACGGGCATAGCGATGTTCGTGCCGTCAATCTGTATCCAGCCCACGGTGTCGGGATTTATTTCCAGCAGGGACTTAGCCCCGTCCAAAACTTCCCCGCCGTTGTCCCCGGGGTGAATATACGTGAGGTATAAATTTTTTAACGAACTGTTAAGATTTTTCGCGCTCAGGGACTGCCAAAGCTCGCTTGCCAGAATAACCCCGCAGGCGATAAGAACAAGCACCGCAAACTGTGTGAAAATCTTGCTTGCGACCTCTTTCGCGCTGTCACCCTTTTGAATAAGCAGCCAATGTCCCCGCCGTTGTTTTTTCTTAGCCTTGACCGCCTTTTTATAGGCTTTTTTGGCGCTGCCGGAAAGTGCCATGAAACGAAACTGCCTCCATTCAAAAAACTGCACATAACTATTACAAATAGTTATTGATAATATAATAATACTACTTTTTTGTCAATTAGTCAAGCGAATAAACAAATTTTTCGGCAAAAATCAAAATTTTTCACATACTTTACATAAAATTGCCCAAAAGTACAAAGCAAATAATGGCAGGAAAAAATTTCCTGCCATTTAAAATTTTAACAAACTTAGCCTTGGTACTCCTCAATGCGTATGCTCTCCATCATCACCTGAGTAAGGGGCTTGTCGTTTTGGGGATCGGTTTCAACCTCCGCTATAGCCCAAACCACGTCCATGCCCTCGAAAACCTGTCCGAACACGGTGTAGCCGCCGTCAAGATAGGGTACGCCGCCAACCTCGTTGTACTTTTCTGCAACGTTTCCGGGCCAGTTGGACTGACCGCCGCTGTAGACGTAATTTTCGGCGCAAGTGCCGCCCCAAAGATAACTCTCGGGGGTGTTCACAATGTAAAATTGGCTGCTGTTCGTAGCTGTTCCCGTGGTGTTCGCGTACGCAACCGCCCCCGTGAAGTGGTAGAGATTTTCGGACGTTCCGCCTTCAAAAACGCCGCCCCACACGGAATTTCCTCCCGTGCCGTCGCCCTTGGGGTCGCCGCCTTGGTTCATAAAATTGGGTATAACCCTGTGGAAAATAAGCTCGTCGTAATATCCCATATCCGCAAGTCCGGTAAAGTTTTCAACGCCCTTGGGAGAGTCCTCGGGGAAAAGCTTAATCTTTATCACGCCGTAGTCCTTGACGGTGATGACGGCGATTTTCTCGCCGATTTCGGGGGCGTCGAAGTTGTGTATCTCAACGTCGGGCAGCCATTCTATCTCGTTTTCGTCGATAGAGGCGGCGGTGGTGGTTTCGGCGGACTGACCGTTGTTGGCAAGCTCCTCGAGGGTTGCGGGTTCGCCCTCGCAGCCGGTCAAAGCGGCAAGTACAGCCGCAGCCGCCGAAAGAGCGGCGATTTTTTTGATTATCATAATATCATTCCTTTAAATTCCTATTTTTTCCGCAAAACGCGGAACATTACTATTATACACCGTTTTTCCCGTTTTGTAAAGACGTTTCACAAATATTTCACCAAGAAAAGTAAAATACAATACTTCCGTACCGTTCTGCATAAACGCGGGGTAAATTTACTGTCCAATTCCCGCCAAAACCGCCGTCTGCTCCTCGTCGGGGACGGCGATAACAGGCTTTGCGGGAACGTAATTCTCATCATAGTAAGCCTCGATTATCTGCTTTATCATGAATTTGGAGTACTCCCCGTGCTCCACAAAACCCGAGAACGCTATAACCGGGTCGTCGGCGGGGTAAAAGCCTATAAACGCCGAACCCGTGTCCTCGGCGGAGGTCATCTGGGGCGTACCCGTTTTTATCGCCGCCGCCTCGGGGAGGCTTGTCAGCAGATAGTCCGTGTAATAGTCCTTAACCGCGGGATAGCTGTAGGGCGAAAACGCCGCCGCCTGTTTCATTCCCTGAATTATCAAATCAAACGTCTCCCCCGTTTTGTCGGGAATTATCGCCGCAACCTGGGCGGGAGTTACCATAACGGTTCTCTCCATATTGTAGGTGTGCACGCTGTCCACCAGATGAGGCTTATAGCGAACCCCCTTATTGGCGATTGTGCACGCCTGCACCGCCATTTGCAGCGGGGTAACGCCTGTTTCCGACTGACCTATCGCCGCCTGCACCACAAGACCCGCGTTCCACTCCAGACCGAGATTTTGCAGGGTTGCGGGACTTGCGAAATAGCCTTTCGCGCCTCCGGTTTCAAGGCATACCTCCGTGCCGAAACCGTACTGAGCGGCGTAGTCCGCAAGGGTATCGATGCCCATAAGTCTGCCCGTTTCGTAAAAGAAGATGTTGCAGGACTTCTCTATGGCGGTAATGACGTTTATGCTGCCGTGCCAGCCGGTACACTTCGGCTTATAGTCGTCCCAGTAGGTGTAGGTCATGCCGCAGTAAATGTAGGAATTCCTGTTGATGATACCCTCGTTAAGCCCAGCCGTCGCCGTAACAGTCTTAAAGGTAGAGCCTGGGCGGTACAGACCGTTTGTCGCCCTGTTGGTTAGGGGGGAATTCTCGCCGCTGACAACAGAGGCGTAATCCGTCAGATAGTCGTTTATATCGTAGGTTGGGGAGGTTGCCGCCGCCAGCAGCGCGCCGTTTTTCGCGTCCAGCACCACTATCGCGCCCGCGTTTGCCTCCGTGCCCTTTGCCTTGGTACTGGTCTGATTATTTAACCAAAGAATGTGGTTTTCGAGGATTTCCTGCACGTCCCGCTGATAGTCGATGTCAAGGGTGAGCTGAATGGTGTTCCCCGGGACAGCCTCTTTTGTAACCGTGTCGGAAACCACCGCGCCGTTTAAAAGCTCCAGCGTCCGCGTGCCCTTGTCGCCCCGCAGCTCCGCCTCCATAGCCTTTTCGACGCCCGCCTTGCCGATAACGTCGTTCAGGGCGTAGCCGTTCTCCTTGTTTTCGGCGTACTC
Organism: Ruminococcus sp.; assembly: GCA_023665505.1. GTDB lineage: Bacteria > Bacillota > Clostridia > Oscillospirales > Ruminococcaceae > RGIG8773. Next base: position 1,227 of record JAMPDU010000079.1, on the reverse strand, counting down.
CTCGGCGTCGATAGCTCCCACCGTGCCGATAAGGTGAGGGGCGACGTCCCCTGCGGCGTAAATTCTTATAGCCTCCTCAACGATGTCCATGCCCTCGAGGGTATAGGACGCCTCTTTCAGCCGCACAACCGTGTCCATGGGAATGTCCTCCGCAAAGGTGTAGCGGTTTGACAGGGAAAAGCTGCGTATAAACATTTCGTACCGTATTCCCGCGATAATGCGCTTTTCCCTCTCGGTGTAACTGCCGTCTATCTCATAGGACTTGCAAAGCTCGGCAATGCAGTCGTCGGCGGTGGCGTAGGGCTGCATGCCGATATTTTTTTTCAGTTTTACGACGTCGGTGTCCCGCGCCTCGAGGTACTCATAGGGTTGGGTTTTGGTAATGGGCAGGGTGTCGATCCATGCCACGCCATCCTCGTCAAGGATTTTGGCAATGCCGTTCACAACGCGGTTTATCTCCCCGTCGTCGCTTGGAAAGAACGCCTTTTCCACCACCACGTTAAAGCCTGTTTTGTTGCTGACGATTTCGTCCCCGTCCCTGTCGACGATTTCGCCCCGAGGGGAAGTTATAATCTGTTCAGCCATACGGGTGGTGAGGGTTTTTTCCAGATATTCCGCGCCGTCCACGATTTGAATTTTCATAAGGTCCACAACGCACAGGGACATCATTCCCAGCAGCACGACAAAGAATATCACCGCACGTAGGCGTTCCAAAAATTTCCGCATTTTTATTTTCCTTTCGGCTTAATTAATAATTAATAATTAATAATTAATAATTGAGGTGTTTGCTGCGCAAACGAATTAATAATTATTGTTTTTCAACGAATTTATTATTGATGTTAATATTTTTATTATTTCTACGCAGTCGGACGACATACTAATGAATTGAGATTCTGTAATAAATTCTGTTTCCGAAAGCAATTCAAGCCAGTATACGCTTTCATTTGCCTCTTTTAACGCAATTTGTAATTTGCTTATAAAATCCGCTGTGCTTTGTGCATACTCGCTCTCACGTACATTTGCTCCTATGCTTGTGCCACTTCGTAAAAGCTGTTTTGAAAGCACATATTCTCTTTTTGCTGAGCATAAATATTTGTACATATTTATTATCCTAATAGCAAATTTCTTGCTTTTAATTGCAATTATATTATCATTTTTCATTTAAAAAGCCTCGCAAAAAATTATTAATTATTAATTATTAATTATTAATTATTATTTACTCTCGGA
>JAMPDU010000078.1 GCA_023665505.1 Ruminococcus sp. | reverse complement strand
CCATTTTGGACTATGGCGCGAAATCCGCAAGAACGGCAAATTTCCCCGACCTTGCCGAGAAAATCGACACGGAATATTTTATTTGTGGCGATATTCGGGAGGAAATGGGGGAAATTGAACTAACTTCTAAAAAATTGCAAAAAATACAGCAACATTCTATTTAAACGTGTCACAAGTCGATATATTCGCTCAATGAATTGCAAAGTTTAATAGGTTTGGAATTAGGCGCAGTTTGAAAAACTGCGCCTTTTTCTGTTTGCCATACAACAATTCCGTCAATATTTGCTTGTTCGATTACATATAAATTCAAAGGTACTTTCGGATTATTCTTTCGTTCTTCTAATGTCACATTTACAACATTAAGACGTTCTATTGGCGTTATTCCTGTAAATTCGTGTCCGTCAGCAACAGCAACACCGATATTCAACAAATAATGTCTATATTCGTCAGAAAATTTTAAATTTAATAAATTTTCCGCTTCAATGATTTTTTCTTTTTCTACGCTGTTTCCCGAAATAAAGTCTTGAATTTTGTTTATTTTTTCTACAAAATTATTCATTCAAAATCACCTTTACATAAAACTTTCCGCAAATGATTTCCAAAAAGCTTTTCTTGTTTTGTCAAAATCTGACCTAATAATTTCTGATTCTTTTCCAACCGTATTCAAAATGGAGGAATTTCCTTGATGTTCTGACTCCGTAAGAATTGCAAGCGTTCCGTCAACATTTTGATTTATATGATGAAGTTGGTAATATTTGCCTGTTGTAGGGTCAATAGGTGCCAATCCCTGTGCCATTCGCTCAAGATTTGTAACCTCTGTTCCGTTCGCAAGAGTGCTTTTAAATTTAAGGTCAATATCCCGAACCAATGCTAATTTTCCATTAACCATTTGTGTTTTTAAACCTGCGTTTTTATATACATTATATTCTTCTATGCTTTTAAACTGTTTTATTATATCTAATGGATATTTGGATTCTTTCTGTATAGTAGCAGCTTCGTTCATAGTAAGTCCATTCAACGTTGCTCCGTGAAGCGCAATAGCTTCGCCTGCCCCGCCCATAATAGAACCAAAAATGGCACCGAATTTAAATTCTTTGCTCCCCTTTAAAGCGGCGGCTTTAAGTGCTTCGTCAAAATTCTTGGTTTCAATTCCTTTTACGACACCCGCCGTAACACCGCTTATAGTTCCCGATGATAAGGCAAGTATTGTTCCGGACTTAGCGGAGGCTGCAAATATTGCACTTACTGCAGCAGCACCCGTTCCCGCAGATACTGCTGAAACAGTAACGCAAATTAAAATTATTCCTGTTCCTATTGCAGTATTTTTAATTACTTTATTATATGTATCATCATATTCCTCAAATTCGTGTACAACGGTCTGACCGTTTTCTCCTAAATCAAACACAAATTTTGCACCTTGAAACTGTTCTTCAAGTTCCTCAAGCGTATATCCGAAATAAATATTTGCCTGTGAATTATAAGCAATCTCTTCAAGATATTCTTTTGAAACATATACAGCGCTTACATTTTCTACAAAATAATCATCGCTGTTAAGCTGTGTAACCAAATCAGCATATACGCTGTCCTCAACATATCTTAATAAATTAGGGTCGTCAAGGTCTGCAAATTCGGGAACAATATATTTCGGAACAGCATTTTCGTTTACAGTATTTTTCGTTTCCTGCTCGGTAATTTTTGTATCGGTTTCATATTCCGAAATAGTTACAGTTTCGGTATTTGCAGCTTTTTCCGGTTCTGTTGTTCTGCCGGCAACAGAGACAGTTTCCGATAATTGTTCCGCAATATCTCCTGTGGAACACCCTGTTAATAAAAATGCGCAGGAAAGCGACAATGCCACTAATTTCTTCATAAACCTCCGCCTCCTATTCTTTGGTTTTACTGTTCTTTTGTATGAATGTTATAATCCCGACCGCAGCGGCAGCCAAAATAACAATAATTATGAATACCCAACCAAATGATACCCCGTCATTTTGAGTTGCTTCGGCAGATACAGGAATAGCTTCCGTTTCTTCGGATTCCTCTGTTACAGATACTTCGGTAACTACGGAAGTTTCGGTTTCGATAGCAGTTTCAGCAGAAGTTTCGGTTGTCTCGGTTTCCGTTGTTATTGTCGTTTCGGTAACAGGCGGTTCTGTTTCGGGTGGCTTTGGAGGTATTATAGTACCGTCGCTTTGTATTTCCGCGCCTTGCTCAACCATTTCCAAAATTTGGGCAAGCGAATATGTTGTTTTTAATGACGCAATAATTTTTTCATCTGTTCCAACATATACTACTTGCTCGTCATTGCTGTCAATATAAGGATTTGTAACAGTAATGGTGTATAGACCCTCTTCGGTAAATTCCTGCTTGTCTTTAGCGGGGAAAACGCCTCGGCTGATTTTTTGATAATTACTGTTGAATGTTTCTTTTTTAACGTTTACCGTGAGATAATGCGAATTTGCCAAATCAATTCGAAATCCCTTTTCGGAAATTGCAGGACTGCCCGATATTTCAGTTGGTTTTTCAGTATCAAAAGTATATACCATACAGTTTCCGTTTCTGATTTTAAATGTAAAAAATATTCTGTAATCCTCGTATGAATCTATAACGCTATCCTTTTTTATTTTATAGTCCAAAGCTACTTCATAATCTCCTTCTTCAAAAAGCTGAATTTTTGTATCTGCTCCTGCAGAAGTAAGCGCTTCAAGAAAATTTTCATATATTATCGAGTCGCTCTTTATTCCTCGATAATCCGTATGCCGTATTATAAGCGTACCGCGCCCCATATCAGTTCTGCCGGTCTGAAAGTATTTGTCATAACCACCGTTGTCCTCGGCAATAGAAAGCGTATCATCTCCGTTAAGTTTGTCAATATCCTGTTCAAGCTTAAACCAAAGAGTTATTTTGTCTCCGCCGTTTTTTACGCTTTTTATAAATACGTTATCATTGCTGTCCCGAGTATACCCGCTTATAAAAAAGCTTCCCAATTCCCAACCGTAATGGGGATTATCAATATCTATTTCCTTTGAGCCGGAATATCCTTTGGATTTTGTGTTTGAAAGTATACTATCATTATTAAAATAAGTGACAGGTTCTGTAACTTTATTGTCAGCGTCGGCGTACATTGCATAAAATTCGTAAACCTCCGCATATTTTTTGTATTCGTAATTTTTCTTGTCTATCCACAATATTTTTGATGTTTCAACTTCCGTTTCGGTTTTATATGCAACAATAATTTTATAGTAACATCCATTTAAAAGCTGTATATTGTTTGTTTCATAAAACGCTTCTGTTTGAGCAGGTACATTTTCAAAAACATTTGTCTGACAGTAAACGGTTGTCCACTTGTTTCTATCAAGTGACGTTTGAATAATTACAGTGCCATTTTGGATTTTTTCACCAAGGTCAATTGTATCAACAACCTTTTTGCTGTCACTTGTCAAGTGTTCATCAGTGCCTACGGCGTTTATCAAAGTATCATCATATTTATACATAAATGAAAGTATACTTCCGTCCGTAGTTTCAAACACGGAAATATCATCTTTAACGGTGCTTTTTGAGATATTTCCCGATATTGAAAGTTTACCTAACATACTATTGATATTGCTTGGTTCTGACGAAGATATTTCATATTCACTTTTTTCATCAAACTTATAAATCAGTCCGTCAATTTCTATGGCGTTTTCTGCAGCATTTACATTATATGGCAAAATTGCTGCAGTAATTAAAAAAGCTGCCATCAGATAAAATATACGTGAAATTCTATAAATCATTTTTATATACGCCCTCTTAAACTTGATATAAATAACTATTGGTATCAAAACGGTATCAATCCATACATCAACCCACCGCAAACCGCGATATTATGCGGTTTGCGGTGATAGGATTACTATTCCCACTCAATAGTAGCCGGCGGCTTGGTAGTAACATCATAAACCACCCGATTAACCGACTTAACCTCATTAACAATCCTCCCCGCGCACCTCTCAAGCACCTCGTAAGGAATTTTCGCAAAATCCGCCGTCATAAAATCGGTAGTCGTAACCCCCCGCAAAGCCAGCGTGTAATCATACGTCCGCCCGTCGCCCATAACGCCCACGGAGCGCATATTCGTCAGCACCGCGAAATACTGATGAATTTCCCTGTCAAGACCCGCCCGCGCGATTTCCTCACGGAATATGTAATCCGCATCCTGCAAAATCTCCAGCTTTTCGTCGGTAATCTCCCCGATAATCCGTATCGCAAGTCCCGGACCCGGGAACGGCTGCCTGTCTACCAGCACGTCGGAAAGCCCCAGTTCCCGACCAAGCGCCCGAACCTCGTCCTTGAAAAGCAGCCGCAGCGGCTCGATAATTTCCTTAAAATCCACATAATCCGGCAAGCCGCCCACGTTGTGGTGGGACTTTATCACCGCCGCGTCCCCCGTGCCGCTCTCGATAATATCGGGGTAAATCGTGCCCTGCACCAAAAAATCCACCCTGCCGATTTTCTTTGCCTCCCGCTCAAAAACGCGGATAAATTCCTCCCCGATAATTTTCCTCTTTGTCTCGGGGTCGGACACCCCCCTCATTCTCGCCATAAACTGCTCCTTGGCGTTCACACGGACGAAATTCAATCCCCAGCCCTTAAAGGCGTTCTCCACCTCGTCACCCTCGTTTTTCCGCATAAAGCCGTGGTCGACGAAAATACAAGTCAGCTTGTCCCCGACGGCTTTTGAGAGCAGCGCCGCCGCCACCGAGCTGTCCACCCCGCCCGAAAGCGCAAGCAGAACCTTTCCGTCCCCGACTTTTTTGCGAATATCCTCAACCGCCGTTTTTGCGTAATTGCTCATAGTCCAGTCGCCCACGCAGCCGCAGACGTTCTTTAAAAAGCTGCCGATAAATTTCAACCCGTACTCGGTGTGATTAACTTCGGGGTGGAACTGCACCGCGTACAGTTTCTTTTCGGGACACTCCATAGCCGCCGCAGGGCAATCCTTTGTATGCGCCGTAATTTTAAATCCCTCGGGAACTTCCTCTATATAGTCCGTGTGGCTCATCCAAGAGACCGCCTTTTCGGGCAAATTCTCAACACCGCCGAAAATCACGCTTGACTTGTCATAGTACGTCTCCGTTTTGCCGTACTCCGAGGTAACACAGGTGCTGACCTTTCCCCCAAGCAGATACGCCATAAGCTGACAGCCGTAGCAAATTCCGAGAACGGGAATACCCATACCGAAAATTTCTTTGGAGCAAACGGGCGAACCCTCGGCGTAAACGCTGTTGGGACCTCCCGTAAAAATAATTCCGACGGGGTTCAAAGCCTTGATTTCGTCAAGGGGCGTTTTATAGGACTTTACCTCGCAGTACACCCCGCATTCGCGGACGCGCCGCGCGATAAGCTGATTGTACTGCCCCCCGAAATCGAGAACAATAACAAGCTGATGTGATTGTGACATTTTCAAAAACCTCCAAAAATAAACAGTTGACAATTGATAGTTGACAGTTGACAGTTATTTCAAATAGGCATAAGCGCAGTAAATTTTGCTGTAAACTGTCAACTTTCAACTATCAACCGTACACTATTAATTATGCCACAAACCGAGAAAAATTTCAACCCCAAATAAAAAATATTCCAAAAAATATTGCAAAAAAGATATAAATATGGTATAATAAATAAATTACCGAATTTTTGCGAGGAAACATTAATGCCCTATAAAATTTTGAACACCCTTGCCACCCACGCACGCGGCGGCTTTAACCTTTGGGACGTCCTGCTCGACGCCCTTGCCGACTCGGCGAAAATGCTGCCGTTCCTGTTTTTGGCGTTCCTGCTTATGGAATTTATCGAGCACCGCGCAGGCGAAAAGCTGACGGCTTTCCTGCGTAAAAACGGCGGCGGACGTGTCGGCGGCGCGGCTTTGGGAGCAGTCCTCGGCTGCGTGCCCCAGTGCGGATTTTCCGTCGCCGCCTCAAACCTCTATGCGGGACGGGTCATCACCGTGGGTACGCTAATCGCCGTCTTTCTGTCTACTTCCGACGAGGCTGTCCCCGTTCTTTTGGCGCACCCCGATCAAGTTGGTATGATTTGGAAACTCATCGCCGCCAAAATAATCATAGCCGCCGCCGTGGGAATAATCGCCGACATAATTGTAAAAATTTTCAAGCTCCAGCGCGATGACGAAACCATCGAGGACATCTGCACCGAAAGCGGCTGCGGCTGCGGAAGTCACGGCATATGGTACTCATCTTTAAAACACACAGTAAATATTTTTATTTTTATACTGATAGTAAACCTAATTTTGGGTACGGTTATGGCTCTCGTGGGCGAGGAAACGGTTGAAACCTTTCTCGGCAAAATGGGGATTTTCCAGCCCATACTTGCGGGAATTTTGGGAATGATACCCAACTGCGCCGCCTCCGTCCTCATCACGGAACTTTACGCCGAGGGCGCGATAACCTTCGGCTCAGCCGTCGCGGGACTTTGCACGGGCGCGGGCGTGGGACTTGCGGTGCTGTTCCGCGCCAACAAAAATCTCCGCGAGAACCTCATCATAACGGCGGTTGTCTTTGCCGCCGGGGTTCTGAGCGGAACGGTACTGAACTTATTTTGAATTGGGGTGCGGAAAAATGAAAGCCTTTGCCGAATTTCTTAAAAAAGAATTCCTTTTGGTGATAGCGGGAATAGCCGCCCTTGCGTCCTGCCTGCTTGTCCCCGTCACAAACTATATAAACTACATCGACACCGACACAATCGGACTTCTTTTCTGCCTTATGATAGCCGTGGCGGGCTTTCGCGAAAGCAGCGTCCTCGCCGCCGTTTCGGGAAAGCTCCTCGGCAAGGGCAAAGGCAAAACCCGCAAAACGGGCATGATACTGGTGTTTATTTCCTTTTTCTCAGCCCTGCTTTTCACCAACGACGTTGCCCTCATCGCCTTTGTACCCATAACCGCCGCCCTTTTCGCCAATCATAAAAACACCATGCTGTACGTCATAATCCTGCAAACCGCCGCCGCCAATTTGGGCAGCATGCTGACCCCTTTCGGCAACCCGCAGAATTTGTACCTCTACAGCCGCTACGAAATGACCCCCCGCGAATTTTTCGGCACGACAGTCCCCGTCTTTCTTTTCGGCGGACTTCTCATACTCCTGCTTTGCCTGTTCATCAAAAACGAGCCGATGGAAACCGAAAGCCGCAATAATGTACGACTCGGAAAGAAAAGCTACATTTTAATGTACGCCATACTTTTCATACTCTGCCTGCTGTCCGTCTTTAACGTTTTGGACGTTATCGTGGTTTTCGCCTCGGTGTGCGCGGTTGCCCTGATTATCGACCCCAACCTTTTTGTGGGCGTTGACTACAGCCTGCTGCTGACGTTCTGCTTTTTCTTTATTTTTGTGGGAAATATCAGCAATATCCCCGCCGTACAGGGCTTTACCGAGCACCTCGTGCAGGGCAGGGAAATGTCCGCCGCCGTCATAGTCAGCCAGTTTATCAGCAACGTCCCCGCCGCCGTAATGCTTTCGGGCTTTACCGAAAACGGGCAAGCCTTAGTCCTCGGCGCGAACATAGGCGGCTTGGGCACTCTCATAGCAAGCCTCGCCAGCATAATCTCCTTTAGGGTATATATGGAAACCGAGGACGCCCGCCCCCTGCGTTACATAAGCTTTTTCTCGCTGATAAATTTCGGACTACTTGCCGTAATTTACGTATTTGCGATAAAAATTCTGCCAATGCTCAATTTCGCTTGATTTTTTTTCAATCTTATTGTATAATTAAATTAACCGTTTATTATTAATTTTTTTTGAGGAAATTGTTATGAAAGTAAACAAACCACTTTTTAGAAACAAGGTTAAAAGTACCCTTTCCCTTATTTCCGCCATAGCAATTGTTTCCGCCTCGACAAGTGCCGCGGCGGACGTTTCCGCCGCTGTCGGCGCGTCCTACGCGGACACGGGGAGCGTTTCCGTCTCCATCGACACCTCCGCGGACAGGAAACCCATAAGCCCCTACATCTACGGCATAAACTCCGAATCCGACCTGTCCGGCGTAAAAGTCAACGCCATTATTCAGACCAACCCCCAAGTCTCCTCCTACAACTGGGAGAGCAACCTCTCAAACGACGGCGTTGGGAACTCGAATGTCCTTGTCAGCGCCTACCCCGAAAGCAGACTGTCCGAACCCGGACTTTACACCGACTACCTCGTCAAAAGAGCAAGCAGGTACAACGTCCCCTCACGGTACGTCACCCTGCAAATGATGGGAAAAGCCGCCGGGAGCAGGTTTTCCGACGAACTGTGGAACGCCGTTGAGTTCAGCAAGAACGACGCCTACCTTTCCCGCCCCGATACCGAGGACGGCGTTGTGTACATGGACGAATACGTCAGCTTTTTGGTGAATAAGTACGACTACGCCATAAACGGCGGCATAAACGGCTATTTCCTCAGCAACGAACCCGAGAACTGGTCCGAACGTTTCCCGGCAGCCGTGCCGCAGCCCGTCACCGCCGACGAGCTTATCAAACGTTCCTCGGAACTTGCCTACTCGGTGAAAAAAATCGACCCCACCGCCTTGGTGTACGGTCCGTCCCTTAACGGCATAGAGGCGTTCATAAACATCAACAACCCTTCCGACTGGGAACAGCACGGCTTTGAGTACAGCTGGTTCATCGACTACTACCTGGACGGCATGAAAAAAGCCTCCGAGGAAACAGGCACGCGGCTTTTGGACGTGCTTGACGTCCACTACCACACCGAGGCGACAAACGACTACTTAGAGCCTATCATCGACAGCGGCAGCGCCTCCTCAAACAATACAAGACTTCAGGCGCCCCGCGTTTTGTGGGACAGCTCCTATACCGAGTACAGCACCTCCGCCTTGATGTATAACCAGCACATTCCCCTTATCCCCACCCTTGCCGCCTCTATAGACATGTACTGCCCCGGCACAAAGCTCTCCTTTTCCGAGTACAACTTCGGCGGCGGCGACAATATAAGCGGCGGCATCGCGGCGGCGGACACCCTCGGCATTTTCGCGGAGTACGGCGTGCATATGGCGTGCGCGAAACCGAATACCGGTGATATTTCCTACATAAAGTCCGCGATTAATATCTACACCAACTACGACGGCTCAGGCTCGGGTTTCGGCGATACCCTCGTGTCCTCCTCAAACGGAAAGGACGCCATGAGCAGCGTTTACGCCGCCGTCGAAACCGAGGACGAATCCGAGCTTAAAGCCGTGCTGATAAATAAGAACGCCAATTCCCCCAAAACCGCGGAAATAGATATACGGTCTATCTACAGCTTTGAAAGCGCGGAGGTCTACAGCTTTAACGCCGACAGCCCCGACATCGTAAAAGCCGAGGAAAACCTCGAAATCACCGACAACGCCCTTTCCTTTGAAATGGAGCCGCTGACGGTCTATATGCTTGTTTTCAACGCCGACGGCGATATACTTTCGGTTGACCCCTCCGACCTGCCCGATACCGAGACCGCCGACAATACGCAGACAGCCGTAAGCGAGGACGTTCCCGACGTTACCGTAACGGGCGCAACAACCGTCACAACAGCCGTTCCCGAGCACGAGCACGTTCCCGCCGATACCTATTCAACCGCAAGCGTGAACGAAACAACCCCTCCCGAAACCGACGGGAGCGTTTCCGCCTCCCTTTCCGGCGCGGAGGAATCCTCCTCGGAAACCGAGGAAACCGTTACCGCCGACGGCGGCGCGGATACCGTCAAAACCGTGCCCAAAGCCGTAAAGATAACCGTTTCCGTCCTTGTGGGAATGGTCGTGCTGGCAATGGCGTACATTCTTATAAATGATTACATTTTAAGCAGGAAAAAGTAAATTTTTTGTGAACACATTCTTATAATATTATACAATAATTTAAAAAATTGTTGTACATCTTACCAAAAGTCGCTGTAAACTATTTACAAATTTCAAAAAAAATATTAAAATATAATTGTATATATTTTCGATTACTGTTTGTATTTTTCGTATTTTATATAAATTTCGTTTTGGAAGTGATATTGTTGAGGGTAAAGCTCAAGCTTGCGCTGGTCGTGCTGGCGGCTGTAATAATACCGATAGTTACGATCAATATATTTTCATCGGCGCACATTAAGGATATATCCGTCGAACTGACTATGCAGAATACAGATAATATCATAAGCTGTCAGGCGGAAAATATCAACTATTATTTCGAGGACATTTTCGCCTCCGCCAAAGAGGCTGCCTCCCTTGAAACGGTAAGGAATTACGCCGCGGCAAACGGGGGAGACTTCTCCGTCCCCGCCGAGAATTCCCCCGAGGGCATGGAGTACCGCGTCGTCTCGGATAAATTAAAGAGCATGACGGAATCGGATTCCTCCCTTAAAAAAGCGATGATAATCAACAACGACGGAATGATAATCGCCTCCGCCGACGACAACGACGCCGGCAAGCGCATGACAAAGCACACCGGTCTTTTCGAGGCGGCGGTGAACGGCAACGGCATTTCACCATTCTCCATGAGCGGCGACAAGGATAACAACGTCCCCTCCTTTTCCTATTCAAAAGCCATTTATTCCCATAATAACGAGCTGCTGGGCATAGTCTACGAGATGTACGACACAACATACCTCCAGCGGCTGATAAACAACGCCCAAATCGACAAGTACACCACCGTCGCCGTTATGGACAGCGCCGGCGGCATTTTGGAGTACCCCTACAAAACGGTGAGATCCTACACCGAGCACGAAAACTACGGCAAAGCAGGGGAGTACGTAAGAAGTCTCCTCGCCCCCGCGGATACACGGAAACAGGAGGAAACAAGCTATTCCTTCGGAAAAAAATCCCAGAGCCGCACCGTTTTCAGCAGGAAAATTTCCTCCTGCGGCTGGACTGTTCTCGCCGTCTCAAACACCCATAGCCTTGAAAGCGCCTACAACAGCAAAAAAAGCGCGATAAGCACCCTTGCCGTAACGCTTACGGTACTGGCGGCGGCGGGTACGTTCGTGTTCATACACTACTTCTCAAAGCCCATGGACGAAATTATAAGAGTTTTGCAGAAAAAACAGCGGGGCGACGTCGCCTTGCAGTTCGATATACGTTCCAACGACGAGTTCAGGCAGATAGGCAGGGCGTTCAACACCGCCTTTGACGAAATTTTCGAGAGCGAGCAGCGTTACAACACCATCGTTGAAATTACCAACAACATCGTTTTCGAGGTAAACTTCAAAAAGAATACCGTTACCGTTTCAAAAAGTTTTAACAAAAAGTTCAGTTTCCGTCCAAAAGACGATACCGTGAACGAGAGCTTTCTCTACCACCTTTACGTCCACAAAGACGACAAGGACAGATACCTTGCCGACGTAGACCGAATTTTGGGTCCCGCCAATTTTATTCAGGGCGAATATCGGGTAAAGAGTATATACGGCGATTTTATATGGATAATGATAAAGGCGACGAAATTCTTTAACCGCGAGGAAATTCCCACCAAAATAGTAGGCGTTATCATGGACATCGACAAGGAAAAGAAAAGCGAAATGCACCTTATCCAAAAAGCAAGCTACGACGCGCTTACACGGCTTTTCAACCGCGAGACGTTCCTCAAAAGCCTCGCCGAGCAGATAGAAATGTCCGCCCTGAAAAAGACCCTCGACGCAATGATGTTTATCGACCTTGACGACTTCAAATTTTTCAACGACGAGTACGGTCACGCCTGCGGCGACGAGGTTCTGAAATTCACAGCCGACACCCTAAAGGAGCTTTCCTTTGAACGGGGTTTCGCGGGGCGTTTCGGCGGAGACGAGTTCGTGCTCTGCCTTACAAACCTGACCCTTTACGGCGACTCGGGCAAGGTTGCCCAAGAGCTTATCGACACCCTCGGCAGGGGCTTTATCTCCGAGTCCACGGGCATTAAGCTGACCATACACTGCTCCGTGGGTATCGCTTTCCTCCGCGAAAGCGGCAAAACCACCGAGGAAGTCATAGCCGCCGCCGACGAGGCGATGTACAACATCAAGAAACACGGCAAGTCAGCCTACGCCTACGCCAAATCGGCACAGGCGAACGTAAACGACGCCCTCCTTGACGAAATCGACGAAATTGACATGCTGAGGTAGATGATAGAGAATAGAGGGTAGAGGTTAGAATTTTTACAAACTTACAAAAGAATAATATTTGTAGGGGCGGGGTTTCCCCGCCCGCGGGACGGGAAACCCGTCCCCTACAATTAGGATTGCTGAATATTAACTGCTAAAGGAGATTTTTTTACTATGAGCGAATGCACACACGATTGTTCAACCTGTAACGCGGACTGCGGCGAGCGGCAGGAAAGCTTTATCGAACCCGTCAACGCCAAAAGCACCGTAAAAAAGGTCATCGGCATCGTCAGCGGCAAGGGCGGCGTGGGAAAGTCCCTCGTCACGGGCATGCTTGCCACCCTTTTCTCGAGAAAGGGCTTTAAAACCGCGGTTATGGACGCCGACATCACAGGACCGTCAATCCCGAAAATGTTCGGCGTGGGCGGCAGAGCCGTGGGTACGGCGGACGGAATTATCCCCGCCAAATCCCGCAACGGCATCAACATTATGTCCGTAAACCTTTTATTGGAAAATCCCGGCGACCCCGTAATTTGGCGCGGTCCTATCATCGCGGGGGTTGTAAAGCAGTTCTGGACGGACGTTTTCTGGGGCGACGTGGACTATATGTTCGTTGATATGCCTCCCGGCACGGGGGACGTACCCCTCACGGTTTTCCAGTCCATTCCGCTGGACGGCGTGGTAATCGTTTCCTCCCCTCAGGACTTGGTTGCCATGATAGTAAACAAAGCCGTCTCCATGGCGAATATGATGAATATCCCCATTCTCGGCGTGGTTGAGAACATGAGCTACGTTGAGTGCCCCGACTGTAAAAAGAAAATCTACCTTTACGGCGAAAGCCATATCGACGCGGTGTGCACCGAAAACGGCATACCCCTTTTGGGACAAATTCCCATTTCCCCCGACATCACCCACAACTGCGACATGGGTCTTATTGAGGACTTTACGGGGGATTTCCTCGATTACGCCGTTGAGGTTATCGAAAAGCTGTAGGAGTACCAATTACTGCCAATGCTCGGGGCGAACGTTGGCAGTAATTTTTCCGGTTTCTTGTGCATATCATCAAAAAATTTGATGTAAAATTCTATACTAATTTCTATTAATAATATTTGACTATTTTAAGAATATATGTTATAATAGAATTTAGGAATTAGCAGACTGAGGATAGACCTCTATCTTCTGTCAATCTTATAGGGAAGCGGTGTTTGATATGGATAACGCAAGTGTTTACAACGAAAAAAAACTTGCTTTTTTTGAATCGACTTACAGAGAAACTGTACTCTCAAAGCCTCAGGAGGTAAATGTTACCATTACCGCCGAGCACATCTACGGTCAGGCGTACATATGCGACCAGACGGGCACGCGGGAGGAAGACCCCGTGTACAGCCGCTTTACCTGCGGACTTGAAGAAATTACCAAAATTTATATCAATAACAATAACAAGAACAGCCCCATTTACGTCCAGTGCGACGATACCTCAAAGGCTGTTATGAACCGCCGACGCATTATTCTGCCTTGTTTCAAGAACAATACCGAAATCGTGCAGATGATCGAAAGCGCAAAGGCGGAGCTTGACAAAAAACTTGAGGTGCGCCGCGAGGCTGAAAAGGCTGAAAAACTTAAGAACCTCAGAAAGGCTGCCGACGACGAGTTTGAGAGCATGACGAGCGGCTATGAGGAGTTTAAGAAATCCATCGCCAAGCCCGCCAAGGAAGAGCCGAAACCTCAGGTTAAGCAGGAAGTCAAACCCGAGCCGAAACAGGAAACAAAGCCCAAACCCGAGCCTAAGCCTG
>JAMPDU010000077.1 GCA_023665505.1 Ruminococcus sp. | reverse complement strand
ATACGAAAAATCTGCCTGCAATCCGAGCATTTCGGATAGTGTCAACACGCCCTAATAATTTTATGTTTTGCGGTATCCATAAATTGTCAAATTAAAAAATTTACAACCACCCCTGTCAGAAACGAAAAAATCATCACAAAAGCAATATACAAAACAAACCGCTTTATCCCGAGGATTATTTTCAACGCCCCGAGATTGGTTATTTTTGTTGCGGGACCCGTTATCATAAAAGCGGCTGCGCTGCCCATTGACATACCGTCTGCGAGCCATTGCTGCAAAAGCGGAATTGTCCCTCCTCCGCAGGCGTAAAGCGGGACGCCTGCCGTTGCCGCCATTAAAACACCCAGCGCCTCGTTTCCGCCGAATAATTCAGTCATAATTTCGGCGGGGACATACCGTTGAAACAGCGCGGAAAGCAAAACGCCTATGAAAAAATAAATTCCCGTTGCCTTAATATTCCGATACAGATTTTTTAAGTACCGAATTATTATATTGGGGTCGGTATCGCGGCTTTTCGGTTCTTCAAAGCCGTCAAAATCAAAGAACGGTTTGTTTTTATAAAAAATCCGTATACGCAAAATTTTGCGGTGGTTTCTTGCTCATAATTCTAATAAAGAATTAGTATTAGATATTATTTGAACAATTTTCTCACGCCGAAAACTTATTTCCCGTAATGCGCCGAAACCTTTTTAAGGTTTTCAATAATCGGCAAATGCTGAGGACAGACACCCTCGCACTGACCGCAGCCCACACAGTCGGACGCCTTGCCGAATTTCGTGTTAAGTATATCGTAATTTGTATAATTCACAGTCCAGCCCTTTTCCTCGAGGCGCTCGCGCATATCCTCGTTGTAAAGCGAAAAATACTGAGGTATCGCTATATGCGCGGGGCAGCCCTCGGTGCAGTAGGAGCAGGCGGTGCAGGGAATTGCAATTTGCCCGTTAATAATTTCCGCCGCCTTAAAGCACAGCTCTTTTTCCTCGTCGGTAAGCGGCGTAAAGTCCTCCATATAGCTGAGATTATCTTCCATTTGCGCCGTGTTTGACATTCCCGAAAGAACGGCCATAACCCCCGGCAGACTTGCCGCAAAGCGAACCGCCCAGCTTGCCGTACTCATATCGGGTGCATTTTCCTTGAACAGCTTTTCAGCCTCCGCGGGAATATTTGCCAGCGTGCCGCCCTTGACAGGTTCCATTACGATAACGGGCTTATTGTGCTTTCTCGCGGTTTCATAGCAGGCGCGGGAATGTATCCACTCGCTTTCCCAATCCAAATAATTTATTTGGAGCTGAACAAACTCCATTTCGGGGTGCTTGGTAAGAATTTCGTCCAAAAGCTCGGGCGCGTCGTGGAACGAAAATCCCGCGTGTTTAACCAGCCCTGCGGCTTTCTTTTCCAAAAGCCAGTTAAAGCAGTCAAACTGCTCGTATTTGGGGTACATTGACGATTCAATTCCGTGGAGCAGATAATAGTCAAAATACCCCGCTCCCGTTTTTTCAAGCTGTGAATTAAAAACCTTATCCCGTTCCTCGAGGGAATTGAAAAAACCCGCGTGCAGCTTTGTCGCAAGCGTAAAGCTTTCCCTCGGATAACGGTCAACCAGCACGGTTTTTGCGGTGCTTTCGCTTGCAAAGCCGTTGTACATCAAAGCCGTGTCAAAATATGTAAAACCCTTTTCCATAAAAAGGTCAACCATTTTTTTCACCTGTTCAATGTCCACGTCCGCAGCGTTGGATTTGTCAATTGTGGGCATACGCATAAGCCCGAAACCTAATTTTTTCATTGTAAAACCGTCCTTTCAAAATAATTTTTTTGCAAAAATATATTTTTATTATAGCATATAATTTTAAAAATGTCCAATATTTTTTAAGATTTATCAAATGTAACCGTTATACCGCCCTTTCCGAGAGCCTCCGCAAGCCCCTCGGCGTTATCAATACGTCCTATGGGCGTGTAGCTGTAGGAGGTTGAAAAGCTGTCGTAAAAAAGCACCAGACAGCTTGAACCGTACAGCATAATATCACCCGATTTAATTCCCGGCGGTACGCTTGAATTTTGGGGCAAATCGGTTTCAAGGTAATAATATTTTTCATTTCCGTTAAGCTCGCTCATATCAAGAGTAAGCGGCAGCATTTCCGCAAATTTCTCCGCTGTTTCGTTATCGTACAATTCCGCGGAAAAGGTCTTTTCACCAACTGTAATCTCAATGCTCAAAATATTTTCCTCCTTTTTCGCGGACGTTTCCGAACCTGTATTTTCGGTTGTATTTTGAGTTTCCGACGGTACGCTTACGGGCGGCAATAAATCCTCGTAATTTTTTCCGCAAGCCGCCGTAATACACATAATTATAATGGAAAAAACCGCGTAAAATATTTTATTCATATCAAATTCTCCTTTTTCATTTTGTAAACGAGATAATCCAGACAGTCAATCTGTTTCTGCTCCCTGTGCAGTTCGTCCAGCAGCGTGCGCCTGTGAGCCTCCAGCAGCTTTATTCCGCCCGTATAATTTTTTTCGCAGAAATTTTTAGTAATTGCTGTAATTGTTTTTTCGTCGCAGCCCGAATCCTTAAGATTTTGAATAATTGTTTCGCTGTCCATAATAAATACCTCTTTTAATTTATTCCGCGGTTTTTATCAAAACAATTTTATTTCCCCAGCCCTCGAGAACGGGATTGTTCTCCACGGCGCTTACAAATTCTTCGGTGCAGTCAAAATAACCTACCCTTGTATACTCGCCGCTTACTTCCGCGTCGCCGAAAAACAAAATAATTCTGTTTGGTTCCGAGTAGTAAACCTCCCCCGCTTTTTCAGCGGTAATTGTTTCCGCGATTGAAGGAATTTCATACCTTGCGGGAATGTCGTAATACTGCATAACCTCCCAATTATCGTAATCGTCATAATGGTAAATCGGCAGCTGCCAGCTTGCTGTACCCACATGTTTCGCGATAGCCGCAGCCGTTTCGTTATCGTAAAGGTGCAGCGTAAACGGCTCGCCCCTGCTGCCGAAACATACCTCCAGCTCGGCTGATGCAATTGAATTGCCGCTCGGTTCCTCCGCCGTATTTTCAGCAGCCGCGCTTTCGGTCATAACAGAAATATTTTCAGTTTGGCTTACGTCCGCAATGTCTGAATTTCCGCAGCTTGTCAAAGCTATTGAAAAAATTAACGCGGGTACAAATAAAAAATTCTTTTTCATAATAATTCCTTTCCGCGGCACAATAATTGCGCCGAATTTTTTTATTGATATTATTATAGCACGTCTTTTGAAATATAGCAAATACTTATATTGAATAGCCAAATATGTCTTAAAGACATATTAACATTGCAGCCATTTTCCCCGCGCAAGCCGTATCAGAAATAATATGCCGCGAACGCAAAGCTCCCCGCACATGGCAAGCCAAACGCCGTGCAGACCGAACCTCGGGGCAAGCAGCCAAGCGGCGGTAATGCGTACTCCCCACATACTCACAAGATTCAGTATACTGGGTATGCGGGTGTCTCCCGCGCCTCTTAACGCCCCCGCCGTAACGATTGAAATCGCGTAAAGAGGTTCGGCGAAAGCCTCTATTCTAAGCACCTGCGTACCAAGCAGGCGAACCTCAGCGTCGGGGGTTAGCACCGCGAAAACAAAGGGCGCAAAAATGTACATCAGCACGCCCGTTGCCGTCATCAAGGCAATGCCCATTATTACCGAAAGCCCTGCGTAGCGTTTTGCAAGCTCCCGCCTGCCCGCGCCTATGCTTTGACCCACAAGAGTTGTCGCCGCCGAGCCTATGCCGTACCCGGGCATATAGCAAAGGCTTTCCGCAGTGACGGCAAGGGAATTTGCCGCGATTGCAGCCGTACCCAGCGGCGCAGTTATGTGAGTGAGAGCGACCTGCGCTCCGCAAAGGACGATATGCTCAAAGGCAAGGGGCAGGGAAATATAGGCGGCTTTTTTATAGTATGCGGGGTTGGACTTCCGCGCTTTTTCTTTCCGCAGCTTTAAAATGGGGGACTTTACGCAGGCGGCATACATCATCAGCATGGAAACCGTCACTTCCGACAAAGCCGTGCCGAGAGCCGCCCCCGCAACGCCCATTCCCGCGCCGAAAATACGGATATTCGCCCCGAACAGGGAAACGTCCCGCGACGGGAAAATCAGCAGGAAGTTGAACAGGACGTCCAGCACGCACATCACGATATTAAGCGCGCTTGGGGTTTTCATATCGCCGCCGCACTGGAGCATACTGCCCGCAAGCTGCCTAAACTGGGCGAACGGCAGCGCGCAGGAAAAAATAAAGAAATATCTTGACGCGGCGGCGGTTATTTCCGCACGACCGCCCAGCCACACGGGGAGAAAGGGACTTACCGAAACGCCGATAACGCAGAGCAGCAAGCCGAAAACCGCCGCCGTCAGCAGCGATTGACGGAACACGTCACGAGCCTTGCCGTTCTGCTTTGCGCCCACAAACTGGGCAGTCTGTACGGAAAACCCCGCAGCCGCAGAGGTGCAAAGTCCTCCCAAAAGCCAAGAGGAGCTTGTGACAAGACCGATAGCCCCTGTGGCGTCCGCGCCGAGACTTCCCACCATTGCGGCGTCTATGTACTGCATTATTATGGAGCTTAGCTCCGCCAGTATTGCGGGAACGCTGAGCCGTGCCACAAGCGCAAGCTGCTGTATTCGGGAAAGCTCACGTCCGCCGCTTATGCTTTGGAGCAAGTCGGTTTTTTCGGGCAATTTTATCACGCCTTTCCTGCGGATTTTGCTGTATTTATTGCATTATTGCATATTTTGGGCGTGTTGATTTTTTATTCCGCAATAAGTACGGTCAAATCCGTCCTTTTGATTTTACCCGCCGCGAGATACGCAAACGCCGCAAACATTAACGTCACAACGGCAGGCGGCAAAAGAATGTTCCCAATGTCGGGGGACGACATAAAATTACTTATTCCCGCTAACTTCATTACCGCCGAAACAAGAGGGTCTGTCATCAGCGCCGCAAGCAATACTCCTGCGGCTGAACCTGCCAGAGCCGTCATTCCGAACCGCAGGGCAAACATTATACGCAGCGTGTTTACCTTAAATCCCGCCGCTCTGTAAATTCCCAAATCCTTTTGCTCGGAGGACAAAATTCTGCTCCCCGTCATAACGGTCACAATTAAAATGAAAACGAATACGCAGACATACATAAATATCATCAAAGCCTGCATTGCCGAAATAATCCCGAAAAGCCCCGGCCAAGTATTTTCATGGACGTGAACATCGCCGCCGTAAGCGTTTTCCAGTGTCTCGGCTATAACCGCTTTTTGGGACGCGTCCGCAAGAAAATAATGGCTGCACCATATGCGCGGGTCGTCGCCGCCGATTTTTAAATAGCCCTCGCGGCTCATTCCGACGTTGTCGCCCATATCGTTGGCGCAGGAATATATTCCCGAAACAACATACTCGCCGCTGCCGATACTGCCTTTAACGGTTACGGTATCGCCTGTTTGCACACCGAAATTTGCGGCGACAAATTCCGTCAGAACAATTTCATTATCGGCTTTGCAAGTTCTGCCCTCCAAAATGTGAAAGCGGTCGGGTTCTGTGATAACATTCGCCGTGTAATCCACGCCGTTCACCGAAACGCCCGGCATGGCAAGAAGATAGCTGTCGGTAATTTCCGTGTATGAGCGTATTATTTCCTCCGTTTCGTCTCGGGTAAGGCTGCCGAAAATCTGCACGCCTATATCATGGTCGGCAGGGTTGAAAGCGTCCATCATTCCCTTGCCGTCAGAACCGAGCCACGAATACATACGTCCCGTAAGCGAGGCGAAAAACACCAGCAGAACCGCTACCGCAAAAGCGCCCGTATATTTTCTCTTTCCCGCCGAAAGCTGACGGAACGCCAAACGGAAATGCAGTCCGTTTCCCAAGACGGGTACGGCTCTTTTTACATTAAATTCCGTTATTTCACCGCCGCAGCGTATTGCCGTCATAGGCGTGATTTTTCCGATTTTTTCCGTCCGCAGGGAGACAAATCCCATAAGCGGCAGCGTAATTGCCGCAAGCAGCAAAACGCAGGGAATAAAAGGCGTTTGCACGGGTATCAGCACGCCTATTGCCGTAAGAACAGCGCGGTTCACAAGTCCGCTTGCGGGCGCGGAAAAAATCAGACCGCACACCATACCGCATAAAATCGGCGCAAGGTATTGCAGACATTGAATACGCCGCAGTTTACGCGATGTAAAGCCTGCCGTTTTCAGAATACCCATATTTACCTTGTCCGCCTCCACCGAGCTGCTTATGCTGTGACCGAGAACCGCGCATACCGCAAGAATAAGCACCGCCGCAAAGGCTATAAGCAGTCCGCTGAACGCGTTATGAAGTATCAGCATAAAACCCGATATTGCCTCCTTGCTGTGAACAAATTCGGCATATTGAGGCAGTTCGGTTCTGTCGTTTATAATTTGATTTATCTGCGAAACATTAAGCGTTGCGTCGGCTTGAAAAATATGCAGCATCGCGCCGTCCCGAGCAAGAGCGTCAATCCCCGAATTTTGAGTGACGGAAAGGATTTCAGCGCGGTCGTCTTCGCAAATTAAAAAGCCTTTCATACCTATCATTGAACTGCCCATAAACGGATCCTCGTAAAACCCTTTTACGGTAAAGGAAAAATTTTTTCCCGCTCTCGCTATGGGAAAAATAATTTCGTCCCCGATTTTTACGTCAAACATCGAAACCATTGACGGCGAAATAAAAATTTCTCCCTTTGAAATTTCGGCGGGCGGGCTTTGATAATTTTTCAAATCCTCCGTGAAAAATTTGTATCGGTTTTCCTTGGGCAAATAAGCAATAAGCTGCCCCTCGCTGTCGGATTCCAAACCGTTTATTGTGTAATTTGAAAAAATAAGATTTTGAATTTCAACGCCGTCAACTTCATTTAAATTTTTTATATTTTCCGCAATTCCGTCGGTATCTGAAATTCCCGATACCCATGCGGTAATGTCCCCGAAACCCGCCCGTTCCATTTCGGCTTTAATGTATTTTCCCGCAGCGAGCCTCACCGTCAGCACCGTACACAAAGCCGCAGAAACCAACGCGCATAAAATAAATATCCCCGCAAGCGTGCCTATATGCCGTTTCATATTTGCCTTAAGCAAAATTTTATACTCCACAAAAATCACCTACCATTGCAGTGCGGACAGCCAGCCGTTTATCTTCTTTTCGCGTTCGGGAAGTCCCTCCGAGCCGTATTCCGAAAGCTCCAGTCCGTCAAGTATTTTTCCGTCCTCCAAATATAAAATCCGATTGCCTCGAATTGCCGTTTTAATATCGTGAGTAACCATTAAAATGCTCTGCCCTTTTTGATTTAATTCCGTAAATAAATTCATAACTTCCTCGCTGTTTGACTTGTTAAGAGCGCCCGTCGGTTCGTCCGCGAAAATT
Organism: Ruminococcus sp.; assembly: GCA_023665505.1. Lineage (GTDB taxonomy): Bacteria > Bacillota > Clostridia > Oscillospirales > Ruminococcaceae > RGIG8773. Next base: position 6,479 of record JAMPDU010000077.1, on the reverse strand, counting down.
ACGGCAGGGTCGTTTATCATTGCCCGCGCAATTGCCGCTCTCTGCGCCTCGCCTCCCGATACTTGGGACGGCAGTCTGTCCGCCGCGTTTTCGGCGTGCATCTGAGTAAGCAGCTTATTTGCTTTTTCGCGGATTTCCCGAGTATTTTTCTGTCCGCCCGCACACCCCGCAACAGCAACATTTTCAAACAAAGTTAAATTGCTGACAAGGTGCGTTTGCTGAAAAACAAAACCGAATTTTTTCGCTCGGTATTCCGCCAATTTATTTTCGGAAAGCGCGGAAATGTTTTCGCCATTAAAAATAATTTCACCGCCTGTAATTCCGTCCATTCCGCTTAAGGCGTACAAAAGCGTGGATTTTCCCGCGCCCGACGCGCCCATAATTACCGTGAAATCGTCCTCGTAAATATCAACGTTTACCGACTTTAAAATCTGCGTTTCATTTGAATTTTGAGAAAAATTTTTGCAGATATTTTTCCCGCTTATTAAAATATTTTTCATAACGTCACTCCCCGTTTCTTATTGAAAAAGCGTATTTTTTTTCGTAATTTTCCCTATGATAATAGTGGACTTCCCCTGTGCTTTGATTAAAAACAACACTCCATTCGGTCGATTCAAATTCGTTAAAATTATCCTTGCTCACGCTGTCAAGAGCGCCGCGAACCGCCGACATATCGGCGGTTTTATTTTCCGATAAAAAATTATTTAAAATGTCGTAACGCTCGTGGGACTGCTCTGTGCCGATACCGAATTTTTCGCCATCCGCAAGATAAAAATTTGTTACAACAGGCGTTTCAACAACAATCATTTCGTTGTTGACGTACTCGACTGCAACGCTTTTTCCGTTATTGTCGGCAATCGCAAGGTGTACCGTATATCCCATTGAGGCGTGCATATCATATTGCTCCAAAAGTTCCAAAGCCTCGTCAACATTTGCGGATTTGTCAAGCAGCAGGCGTATCGCCGTTGTTGTGGTAATATCGGGCTTGTGGGAATTTTGAGAAATTGCCGCGTTATCCTGTATCATATTCACCGAGACCGCAAGCCCCTTTTCGTTCATGCCGTCAAGGGGCGCGTACAGGCAAATTACCGCCTGCATATCATCGGGCAGTTTTGAAAGCTTTACCCCGCTCATATTTATAAAGTCGGTGTTGACAGTCGAAATTGAGGAATATCCGTTTCCCGGAACGGACTGCACAATCATTGCATTGCAGGAGTTCCAATCAAAGTTTCTGCCGAAAATACAGCCGCCCTCCGAATTTTTTACGGAAACCGTGCTGCACCCGAAGGGAAATCCGCCGAAAGAAATTCCGCCCGACGTCAAAATATTTTCAGTCAAAAAATCAACCACGTCGGAATCGGACTTTGCGCCGCTTTTGGATAAAAAATCGTCAAAACCGTAATCTCCCTCATATTTTACCGCGGACAATCCCTTTTCCAAGCTGATTACCTCGCCGCTAAGCGTGATTATATCGGATTTTTCCGTAATATTTTCATTGTCGGTATTTTGGCTGTTTTCCGATAAATTTAAATCGTGGGAATTTCCGCACCCCGCCGCAAAAATTGCCGTAACAGCTGCCAAAGCAATAAATAAATTTTTTTTCATATTTAAAACTTCCTTGCTGATTTTATTCTAAAATAAATTATATCAGATATTTTCCAAAATAGCAAATACTTATATTAAATAGCAAGCTATGCTTGACAGGTATAACAGAACGTGCTATAATAATACAAAGGAGGACGGTTTATGGAACTGAGAGTTTTAAAATATTTCCTTGCGGTGGCAAGAGAGCAGAGCATTTCGGGCGCGGCGGAAACGCTGCACCTTTCCCAGCCGACGCTTTCAAGGCAGCTTAAAGAAATGGAGGACGAGCTTGGCAAGCAGCTTTTGATAAGGGGAAACCGCCGCGTTACGCTGACGGAGGAGGGAATGATACTCCGCAAGCGCGCCGAGGAAATTCTCGAACTTGTAAAAAAGGCGGAGGACGAAATTTCCATGTCGGAGGACGTTACGGCGGGGGATATTACCATAGGCGCGGGCGAAACGGACGGGGTTCGCTTTTTGATAAAAGCGGCGCGTTCGCTGCAAAAAAATTATCCGCTGATACATTTTCACATTGTAAGCGGCGACGGCGTTTCCGTGCTGGAGGACTTAGACCGGGGCTTGATTGATTTCGGACTGATTTTCGGCGGTGTTGACGCGTCAAAATATGAATACATCGACCTGCCCTACAGGGACGTTTGGGGAGTATTTATGCGCCGTGATTCGCCCCTTGCTGAAAAGAAATTTATTACGGCGGAGGACTTAATTGACAAGCCTTTGATTTTTTCGCGGCAGGCGTTTCAAAAAAAGGAATTTCGGGATTTTTTCCCTTGTCCGCTTGAAAAATTAAATATTGCCGCAACTTATAATTTGCCTTTCAACGGCTCTCTTATGGTGGAGGAGGGTATTGGGTACGCGATTTGCTTTGATAAAATAATAAATGTGTCGGGGGACAGCAAGCTTTGTTTCCGCCCGCTGAAACCGCAGTTTGAGGCGAGTATGAGCATTGTTTGGAAAAAATACCGAGTTATTTCAAAAGCGGCGGGAAAATTTCTTGAAAAACTTAAAGAGACGATTTAAGATTTTGCCAAAAATATAAAATTACAAAAAGGAGAATTTATTATGGACTACCGTACATTACCCCGCGGCGGGGAAAAAATCAGCGTTTTGGGAATTGGCTCAAGCTCCATACAGGCGGCGTCGGAAAAGGAAATCGAGGAAACCGTCCGCACCGCCGTCCAAAACGGAATTAATTATTTTGATATGGCATCCTCGGAGGCAAAGCCTTTTCCCGCTTACGGGCGCGCTCTTGCGGACTGCCGCAGACAGGTGTATTTTCAAATACATTTCGGCGCGAATTACGAGACGGGAACTTACGGCTGGACTACAAATCTTGACACTGTAAAACGTTCCGTTGAGTGGCAGTTAAAGTCCCTGCAAACCGACTATATCGACTTCGGATTTATCCACTGCATTGACGGCGAAACCGACTTGCATAAAATCGAAAAAGCGGGCGTGATACGCTATATTGAGGAGCTGAAAGCGCAGAACGTCGTGCGGCATATCGGTTTGTCCTCCCACGCGCCCGCGCTCGTAAACAGGGTGCTGGATATGAAAATTATTGATATGCTGATGTTCAGTATCAATCCCGCTTACGACTACGCGGGATCTGACGATACCGATTACAGCGAGGAATACGCTATCGGAGGCGTTGCCGAAAGAATGGATATGTACAGGCGGTGCGAAACCGAGGGCGTGGGCATTTCCGTAATGAAACCGTTCAGCGGCGGACAGCTTTTAAACGCGAAAACTTCGCCGTTCGGCAAGGCTCTCACCGAGTTTCAGTGTATTCAATACGCACTTGATAAACCCGCCGTTCTGACCGTCCTTGCGGGCATAAGAGGTATGGCGGATTTGCAGCGAATACTCGGTTTTTGCAATGCGGCGAAAGAGGAAAAAGATTACTCGATTATAGGTACGTTCGCGCCCCGCGACGCGGAGGGAAACTGCGTTTACTGCAACCATTGCGCACCCTGCCCCGCAGACTTGAACGTGGGTCTTATAAACAAATATTACGACCTTTCAAAGGCGGGAGATATTTTGGCTGGCGACCATTACAAAAAGCTTGAAATCAAAGCCGATAAATGTACAAAATGCGGGCATTGCGGCAAACGATGTCCTTTCCGCGTCGACCAGCCCGCGCGAATGGGCGAGATAAACGCTTATTTCGGAGGATAAAAATTTCTTAAATAAAAATTCCACCTTTTTCGCGGATTTTTACATCTTAAATTTTGACGTGATAATTACCAAAAATATGTGAGTAAATTTGTGTAATGCTCCAAAATTTGTAAAATAACTTTGATTTTTACCTTACCTGCTGCACCCCAATGCGGCAGGTTTTTAACTTCCATAATCCCAATCATACCCGTCATTCTCAATTTTAGGCGCATTAATCGCTCCACAGCATTATTCAGCATTGCTGTTACACTCTTTTCAGCACGCATTAAAGTCTTATAACCTATATTTCCAAGAGCTTTTCCTATCGAAACCTGCCGCGCAAGACCCTGTTTGTAACCTGTACCAATCGGAATATAAACTAAGTGCATCTGCGGTGTACCATACTCCCAAACCTTACGTCTATTATAAAATCCCTCTTCATTGTGCCAAGCGCATGACACAATTATAAAGTTTGGATTTCTCTTTTCAAACGTCTCAAAATACCGTTTATTAATGGCATAATTAACCTCATAAGGCACTTCCTGCGGGCGGATATGCCTGTTATTTTTATCATAACAAACCGTTCCGTCCGCGTTTTTTTCGCATGTAGAATTGCCGCATGAAGTAACAATTTCATGAGCCAAACGCTTATGCTCCCGCTTCTCATACTTGTACCCAATTTTTCCGTCAGCCTTTCTATATCTTACCTTGCGGCTGTTTCCCCGTTTGTCGTCACGCACGCTTTGAATGTATTCTTCCATCGTCATACGTCTGCTCTTGCGGACTTGCTTTTTGTTGTACGCGTCCAAATCCCCCGCTAAAATGTCGGCAATAGCCTCCTCGGGCGAGGAATAATTTGCGCACCAAATCTCCAAAACGTGACCCGTTTTGGGGTCTGACTTAACATGTTTTTCACGCGCGCGAACCTTTTCGTTGGTGTTGTGAGCCAAATTAACTTCGTCGGGATTCATATAGAACCTTACTGTACTTTTCATATTATATCGTCTCCTTTATACATTTGAGTGCGGCTGTTTAACTTCGATGACGGTCAGCGGTGTTCCGCGAGTGATGTTGGGACTGCGCTGTCTGTCTGTGACGTCGGCTAATGGAATTTTGACAATTCCATTAGCTTAGCTATTTTAAAAATCCTCGTCACTATGCCAAGCGAATGACATAATTTTAAAGTCCGGATTTCTCTCTTCAAATGTCTCATAGTACCGTTTATTCACGGCATAGTTCGCCCCATAATGCACTTCCTGCGGACGAATACGCCTGTTATTTTTATCATAACGAACCGTTCCGTCCGCACCTTTTTCGCATGAAATATTGTCGCAAGAAGTGACAATTTCATATGCCAAACGCTTATGTTCCCGTTTGACGTGTTTTTCACGTGCGCGAACCTTTTCATCGGTGTTGTGCGCCAAATTAACTTCGTCGGGATTCATATGAAATCTAACTGTGCTTTGCATAAAATATCGTCTCCTTTATGCGGTCGAGTGTGGATGACTAACTTCGATGACGGTCAGCGGTGTTCCGCGAGTGATGTTGGAGCTGCGCTGTCTGTCCATGGCGTCGGCTAATGGAATTTTTGACAATTCCATTAGCTTCACTAATAAAGCTGTCAATCCGCCCGAAGGCGGCTTAACAACTTTGTGAACCAAAGCGGGAAATTCCCGCTCTGGACTCACCCTGCGTAACACATAAAAAAGATTTTTTATGTGTTACGCCGCCGAAAATTCACAATTGAAATTACAAATTTTCGGCTGATTTTCAAAGTAATTCAAGATTAAAATGCACCTTGATTTGCATTGCTTTGAACATCTTCTGTCTCGTTTGAGAGTACATTCTGCGGTGCAGAGTTCTCGTCTTGAGACGTGTTTTTCGACTTACTCTTTTTCGATTTTGTTTGCTTACGCTCACGAAATTCCTTAAGAGCAGAACCGTCCTTAAAAGCATTTGCAAAGGCTTCGGATTTAAATATTTCCTTAAAAACAAATTTCATCTCAGCGTCTTTTAATGACAGAATATTCTCAATTAACGTATTATTCTGCATCATTAAATCCAGAATTTCCGGAAGTTTCTGTTGCATCTGCTGCTTTTGATACTTGCTTTTAGTTTCCAGATACTCCTGTTCCTTTTGCTTAAGCAATTCGGCAAGGTCTTCTTCGGGTTCCTGTTCAGCCGAAGTTTCCCGAACAATTTCCTGCTCAAAATTAGGAACAGAATTTTGTTCAACAGTGCTGTTTTCAAACATAGAATTATCCTCCTTTCTCCAAATTTTTTATGTAATCAGCGCAAATATTTACACCGAGAACATCATTATAAATACAAAAAAGCCTATCCGATTATCGACAAATCAGATAGGCTTGTAAGCAAATTTTACATTCATGTCTGCTTCTTTCTAAGTCAAGTGATTTCGTCGACGTAACTCGTCTTAAGATTTTGTTATTAATTATCTTTTTACAACTTTTTCACCGATGCGTTCGGATAACTTTCTTTTTATTAATTTCATTATACCACATAAATTGATGTTTGTCAATAGGTTTTTTGAAAAAAATTTTTTCTTTAAATTGAATTTCATTTATAACACGATTACACACAGTTTCCCGTTCGGGTCTGTGTAATTTTTTTGTATACGTCTACTTCCACCGTGTCAGCCGCAGGACGGCTGACGGAGGGTTCTTAAAATGATAAAGCGATGACCGCTGAGTTATTGCCAT
>JAMPDU010000076.1 GCA_023665505.1 Ruminococcus sp. | reverse complement strand
TACAACCTTTTTTATTTTTTGATTTTATAAAAAATCGCAAAAAACAGGTGAAAAAAGCCGTTTTTACGAAAATTTTCTTGAAAATTTAAATTACTTAACTTTTTGATAAGTCAGCGGTCAACAAAAATACAGACACTTAAGAATGTAACAGCGTACTTTATAGTTACATTTTTGGATTTCCAATACAAATTTTGAGAACGTGTCTTTGAATTTTTTATTTGTTGCAACTGCCGAAACGTTCTCCCAGATTATTATTTTGGGGCGCAGTTCCCGAACAAGCCGCAAATATTCTATCATCAATGAGGAATAGGATTTTTCCGAGACGGATTTCCCGCAGCGCGGGCAATGTCCGCGGTTGCGTACAGAAATAGTCAGCGGGTCATAGCTATAGCTGCAATGGGAGCATTTGTACAGGCAGCCTTCTCTCGTGCCTAATGAGGTAAACGATTGGCAAGGCGTCCCGCCGATTAGCATATCTACAGGCTGCTCAACGTTGTTTTTACCTATGGTGCAGATGTCGCCATAGTTTTGCGAACTGTCTACATTGTTAAGCTGGCAGTACGCTTTTATTGCGTTTTTATCAATTTCAGAAAATCCTATCAAAGTAAAATTCCGCATAAACTTTAATTCTCCTTTATATTTATCGATACAAAAAAGTTCCGGACACAAAAACCCCTCGACACAAAAAACTAATAATATAAAATGCTAAAGGAGGGTCTGGTTATGCTAAGGAATATAACATTAAGTCAGGCGTACGAAATAATGTTTACAAGCTATGCTGATGTTGTAACTGTAAAAGAATTGGCTCAAATGCTGAGAATTAGCCGAAAAAAGGCATATGAACTTATTCACACCGGCAAAATCCCGGTTATTTCGTGCGGAAATTTGTTCAAAATTGCCAAGCTCAATGTTATTGAGTATCTGCTGAAATTGCAGGATTTATCTTAAAATTAATGTTGTATGTATTGAAATCTGCATAAAAGTATGTATACTAATAGCATACTTGCAGTTTCGATACTCAACGGTCGGAAAGGAGTTTTTGATTATGACCGGGAAACTAATAAAAAGAAATGGCATATACCATATGCGTATAAGCTATAATGACGAAAACGGTAAATGGAGAAGTGTTACTCGCTCAACCAAATTAGCTGTCAAAGGAAACACAAGACGGGCGCAAACAATGCTTGAAGATTTTATTAAAGAGTTTCAAGCTAAGTCTGTTACCCCCATAACATCTGACAGCGATTACCTTTTCACAGACTATCTTGATATGTGGGTCGAGCATATTAAACCAAATGTTGCAAAAGCCACTTATTCGGGGTATAAAAACTGCATCAGAGTAATTAAACGTTACTTTGAACCAATGAATTTGAAATTATCCGAGTTAAAGCCTATTCATTTGCAGCAATTTTACAACAAACGTCTTGCCGACGGGGTTAAAGCGGTAACTGTTATTCATTATCACGCCAACATTCACAAGGCGTTGAAATATGCTGTAAAAATGGAACTGCTTACCAATAATCCGTCCGACAATGTTGACCTCCCTAAAAAGGAAGTATTTACGGGAAACTTTTATTCCGAGGACGAAGTCCTAAAAATGTTTGACGCGTTCAAGGGCGATGAATGCGAGTTGTGCGTACATATTGCCGCTTTTTACGGATTGCGCCGAAGCGAGATTATAGGCTTGAAGTGGAGTGCGATTGATTTTGAAAATAAGACTTTGACAATTTGCAACAAAGTCACGGAGGCACTCAATGATAAAAGAAAATACGAACTTGTTATTGAGGGAAAACTGAAAAATCAATCCAGCAGAAGAACGATGCCGCTTATTCCGCACATTGAAGAAATGCTTTTAGCGGAAAAGGAACGGCAAGAGCATTTCAAAAAGCTGTGCGGGAAGTCCTATTCAAAAGAATATGATGGGTATGTGTGCAGAAAGTCAACAGGCGAACTTATAAAACCAAATTATTTTTCGGATCATTTTAAGCTGATGCTCAATAAAAACGGTTTGCGGAGAATACGCCTGCACGATTTAAGGCATACGTGTGCCTCGCTTTTGCTGAAAAACGGCGTGCAAATGAAACAAATTCAAGAGTGGCTCGGGCATTCAAGCTTTAGCACGACAGCAAATTGCTACAGCCATTTAGACTTTGCCTCTAAAATCATTTCTGCCGAAATTATCTCCAAAATTCTTAAGTAATGCGGGTTTTGGCAAATTCTTACTGTTTCTGCAATGCTAAAATTTATTTTTTGTAGCATTTTTGTAGCATTTAAGAATGCGTGTACAGCATTACAGAGAAAAAACGGCACACCAAAAATGCTCTCAAACCCTTTCTACAACAGAGTTTGAGAGCGTTGGTGCCGCTAACCGGACTTGAACCGGTACGGATTTTACTCCGAGGGATTTTAAGTCCCTTGTGTCTGCCTATTCCACCACAGCGGCAAAAATTTACTAAATAATTATACATCATTTTTGACCGTTTGTCAAGTTTTTTCAGAACTTATTTACATTTTTATTTAAATATTTTTAAATTATATTGTATTTTTGTATATTCTATGATATAATAAAAGTATATTATATAATGTGGGGAAGTACAGCACTTGCCTAACATATTATTGTTGTTTACATATGCAAAAAATTTATGGAGGTTATAAATTATGCTAAACAGCTTTAATATTTCTTTAATTATAAGAGGAACAATCGGTAACCCGGAGGAATTAACCGCACTTAAGAAATACGGAAAAACAACTTTTACAAGAAAAGGTGAAACTATCAGCCGAGTAGTCGATCTCGCAGAACAGGATTTTTTTGCGTTTACATATACGCTTACCGAAAATTGCGAAAAAGATTTAAAAGATTTTTCCGATTTAATAAAAAATATAAATTTAACAAAATATAAAGAATGCGATGTAAAACTAAGGATTTACATTCAATCTCTTGACGCTTTTATTTTAATTATGCTAACTCAAGAAATGCTTAAAACGCTTTGTGAACTGGGACTTGATGTGGAAATAAGCATTTTATCGTGGGGCGAAGTACCCGATGAACCCGCATAAATTTTACAAAACTGTTAATTTTCCCTAAACCTATTGACATTCCCCCAAATATGTGCTATAATTAACTCACATTAAAACATACTAATTACATAGGATTAATATGCTAAATTATTTTTAAGGAGAAATTGCTATGAATACCGTTAAAAAAATCACCGACCTTATCGGTCACACACCCCTTATGGAGCTTGAAAACACCGAGAAATCCAACGCCCTGGAGGCAACCCTGCTTGCCAAGCTGGAGTACTTCAACCCCGCCGGCTCTGTCAAGGACCGTATCGCCAAAGCCATGATTGACGACGCCGAGGAAAAAGGCTTGCTGAAACCCGGCAGCGTCATCATCGAGCCAACCAGCGGCAACACGGGTATCGGACTTGCCTCCGTGGCTGCGGCGCGGGGCTACCGCCTCATCATCGCAATGCCCGAAACCATGAGCGTTGAGCGGCGCAACCTTATGAAAGCCTACGGCGCGGAGCTTGTCCTCACCGACGGCTCAAAGGGCATGACGGGCGCGATTGCCAAGGCTGAAGAGCTTGCCAAAGAGATACCCGGCAGCTTTATCCCCTCCCAGTTCACAAACCCCGCAAACCCCGCCGTCCACGTGAAAACCACAGGCGTTGAGATTTGGGAGGACACCGACGGCAAGGTTGACATTTTCGTCGCGGGCGTGGGCACGGGCGGCACAGTCAGCGGCGTGGGCAAGTACCTCAAATCCAAAAATCCGGGCGTAAAGGTTGTAGCCGTCGAGCCGAAAAGCTCTCCCGTCCTTTCCGAGGGCAAAGCGGGACCTCACAAAATTCAGGGCATCGGCGCGGGGTTCGTCCCCGAAACCCTTGACACGAAAATTTACGACGAAATCATCACCGTGGAGAACGAGGACGCTTTCGCCACAGGCAGGGCAATCGCCCGCACCGAGGGCGTTCTGGTGGGAATTTCCTCGGGAGCTGCCGTGTGGGCGGCAATTCAGCTTGCGAAACGCCCCGAAAACAAAGGCAAAGTAATCGTGGCACTCCTGCCCGACACGGGGGAAAGATACCTTTCCACGCCAATGTTCTCTAATTAATAAAATGCGGGGACGGGAAATCCGTCCCCTGCAAAAATTTTGGCGGGCGTTTTTGAAAAAGTACTTGACAAATTGGAAAATGTGTGATATACTGACAATAGAAAAGAGAGTGTGCCGGCATTTCGTCCGTGAGATGTTCAGCACGGTTCACTCCCCTTTAGATTTTGGATAAAAACAACCGCCGTCTTCGGGAAAAAGCTTTGGCGGTTGTTTTTATATGTATAGTTGGTTAAAACTAAGAAAAAACATACTCAAACGGCTGCTATTCACTTCTTTTTACGGAAAATGACATAACACAGCATGACGACTTCAACGATCAAAGACATCAGCTGTAAAGCCTCTGACAATGTCATATGGTCATCACCTCCCTTGCGGGAGCAAACCGCCGCTGAAACATTCACTCGCGCCTGTTTCGGCAACTCTCGTTTACATTATAGCACAAATTTTCCCTTATGTCAAGATTTTTTTACAAATTTCTCTCGACAAATGCGAGTCGGAAAACCCGTACCGAAAAGAAAAAACCCGATGTTCCAACCGAAACATCGGGTTTTTTAATTCCCTTAAATCTTGTTGTACAAAAAATTGTACATAGTGTCGAACATGCCCGTATTGCTGTTCTTTAAGCCCTTGGCGGTGTACGTCACCTGCGCCTTTAACCCTGCCGCGTTGCTTATGTAAGACGACTTGTCCGCCACCTTGCTGGCGTAGGAATAGCTGCCGTTGAACAGCGCCTTAAGGTCGCTCTCCGAGGCTTTGGACAGTTTATCCTCGTCCACCGTCATACGGTTGTCGCTGCCGAGGTTAAGACCAATCCTCGAAAGCGTGTTGGAGTAGGCTTTGGAAATATTCACCAGCGAAACGCCCTTTGTAAGCGCGTTCGCGCTGTCGGACTTTTTCAGACCGTCAATTGTGTTATTGTAGCTCTCCGCGAAATTCTTAACCATGCTCTTCGTATCGTCGGAAATTCCCGTCGCGCTCATTCCCAGCTTTGAGGCGTAGGAGTAATCGCCGCTCAAAAGCAGCCGCGCGTCCCTGTCCGACGCCCTTTTAAGCACGTCCTCGTCAAGCAGGAGCTTATTGTCCTCGCCCACGGAAATTCCAAGCCTGCCCAGCGCGCTCTTGTATTTCTGGGTGGTGTTTATCATCGTCGCCTGTCTGCCGAGGTCGGACTTCTCCGTCGCGTCCGCAAGGCTCTCGATTTCCTTGTTGTACGTCTCCACAAAATTCTTTACCGAGCTGTCCTTGCCCGCCCAGTTGTTAAAGCTGTTGGACGCCAGCGCCGAGGCGTACTTGCTAAGGTCTTTCGCATTGCTTGAAAGTTTAGCCTCGCTTTCCGAGCTGCCTATTTCCGCGCTGTCCGTACCGTCCGACGAAAACGCCTTTTTGAATTCCTCCAGCATATTTTTCCTGTAGGACGGCGAGCGAACCATGGCAGCCTTTTTGGCGATTTCCATAAGGTCTGAGGAACTGTCCGCCTTATTGTTTTTGTTGAAAGAGGACAGCGAATTACCCGACATAAACGAGTTGTAAACCGAGTTTGACATGTACGAGTTCAATCCGTATAATGACATAATATCCCAACCTTTCAAAATGTTAATTGGTTTGTAAATTTTTTGTGAACTTTATATTACGCCTAAGCGTACCGTAAGCTAATCCGTATTTCCCGCCGCCCTTGCCGTCGCCAGCATGAGCTTTATGCGGTTTTCCTGGTTGACCTTGGTTGCTCCGGGGTCGTAGTCTATGGAAACGATATTCGCCTTTGGGTAGACCTTGCGGATTTTCCGTATCATACCCTTGCCCACAACGTGGTTGGGGAGACACCCGAACGGCTGCGCGCAGACGATATTACCCACGCCGCTTTTTATAAGCTCCACCATTTCCGCGGTAAGCAGCCAGCCCTCCCCCATTTTGTTTGCGGGGGACACAAACGGCTCAACCATTTTCTTAGTTTCCTCAAACGGCGTAACGCCCGTAAACCGAGTACCCGCCACCGCCTTTATAATCTTATTCTGCATCATCTTAAAAAATCCCTTAACCGCGCTCGACGCGATAAATTTAAGGTATTTTATATGGTACAAATGAGTTTCCACCACATGGTGGTCGCCCATAAATATCAGAAAATCTATCAGCCCGGGGCAGCGCACCTCGCAGCCCTCGCTTTCGAGGAATTTTTGCAGCTCGTTGTTACCGAGAGGAGAGTACTTTATAAAAATCTCGCCCACAACGCCCACCTTGACCTTTTTCGGGTCGGGGGTATAGGGGATTTTCTCGAAGTCCGCCACAATCCTCCTCGAGATTTTGTCAAACGCGGTAAAGCTGAAATTTACCTCCACAAGCCTGTTTATCCACTCATCTATGAGCCTGTCGCAGTCCCCCTTGTTTTTTTCGTAGGGTCTGACTTGGTTCGCGATAAGCATAATAAGGTCAGCGTAGCAAATGCCCGTAATAAGCTGAGACAGCATAGCCGGCGTAAGCTTAAAGCCTGGGTTTGACTCAAGTCCCGCCATATTAAGGGAAATAACGGGAATTTGTTCCATACCGTTCCTTTTGAGAGCCTTGCGTATAAGGTGTATATAATTTGAGGCTCTGCACCCGCCCCCCGACTGTATCATCATCAGCGCGGTTTTATTCACGTCGTACTCCCCCGACTTCAGCGCCTCCATAAACTGCCCTATGCAGAGCAGCGCGGGATAGCAGGTGTCGTTGTGGACGTTTTCAAGCCCCTCGTCGATAATTTTCCTGCCCGTGGAGGTAAGCAGCTTGACCTTATAGCCGTTGTTGTTGAAGATACGCTCCAGCATGGCGAAATGTATCGGCAGCATCTGCGGAATGAGTATGGTATATTCCCTCCGCATTTCCTCTGTAAAAAGGAGTCTCCCCTGTTCGTTATATATCAGTTCAGCCATAAGAAACTCCTTAATCACCGTGAAAACTTTCTATACAGATATAGTATAGCACACTTTCCCGCAAATTTCAAGTACTTTTGCAAAATTTCACTTAAAAAACATTTTTCGGGGAATAAATTCCAAAAACAGGGATAAAATTCCTGTCCGCAAACACAAAAACGGACATTGAGCAAATGTCCGTTTTTTACAAATAAAAAATATTTTAAGAGAGTGAGGGGGCTTTGTTAACTTGTTAACTTGATGTTATTAATATTATACACCGAAAAAAGTCTTTTGACAATTAATTAATTTCAGTTGTTTTCATACAAAAATTAAACATTTCGCCCGACTGTTCACAAAAAATAGTTAAAAAATACATTTTCAGTACTTATTTTCCCGTCTCTTGCCTCTTAATTCTTTAAAAGTCCAAAACATGGTAAATTTTGCAATTTGCTCTAAAAGCCCAGTTCCTCGTTGACAAGAATTACCTTAATCCTGTCCTTGACCCTCTGCTGCGCCGTCACAACATATGAGCAGCAAATCCTGCCGTCGCTTTTGCAGCCCTCGGTCATGCCGCACTCTCCCGACGCCAAAGCCATGCACTCGCCCTTGCTCTTGCAGTACGTCTCGCAGCCCAGCCTTGCCGTGTTCATAGGCGCGGCAAAGCGTTTCACCCGCACAACGGCGTCCTGTAAATTTTTAACAATTTTATTCCTGCCCGCGATAACGATAACCGACTTCGGACCGAAACAAATCGCCGCCACACGGTTGCTGTTGCCGTCCACGTTGTAAAGCTCGCCGTTTTCGGTAACGGCGTTGGAGCTTGTTATGTAGACGTCCGCGGAGAAAGCGTCCCTGTAAATTTTTTCAATTTCCTCGGGAGATTTCGCCGCCGCCCTGTCGAGGTAGTTGTACGCCCCGCTCCGCAGCAGCTCCGTAACGCCCGTCTCGGCGGCGGTCATAGACCCCCCGCTTGCAACGGTGCAGCCGTCCGTCAAAAGTTCTTTCACAATGCCGAGAGCCTCTTCTTTAGTCTCGGCGATAAAAGCCTTCATATTATTTTGCTCAAGGCTTGCCGCGGTACGTTTCAGCATACTGCGGTAAACCGCGTTTTTGTGTTCTGACATAATTGTTTCCTCCCTTTTTCTAAGAATATTCATTATTGTATCACATATTATTTAAAAAATAAAGGGTTTTTGGACTATTTTGTATATTTAACTAAATATTAAATTAATTTTTTGTTAATAAGATATATTGCAATTTCCCGGCGACTATGCTATGCACCTACAAATCCTATAACTTTTGTAGTGTACAGTTTTCCCGCCCCGCCGTCACATACCCTCGTGCATGAACCCCCCTCCCCGCAGTTGCACCAAAAATACGTTGAAATCATAATATAGAATACAACAACACAACCAAAGTGTATTGTACAAATTCTGATATGGATATGGAGCTGATAAGATGAACTGTTTGACCTGCTTTCTCGGCGGAACATCGCCAAGCGGTTTCCGCACGCATTTCGGCGAGTATATCGCCGACCCCGCCTTTCACACCTACATAATCAAGGGCGGTCCGGGGACGGGCAAATCCTCCCTGATGAAAAGGCTCGCCGAGGCTTTCCCCGACGAAAAAAAAGAAATCTATCACTGTTCAAGCGACCCCGATTCTTTGGACGCCGTGATTTTTTCGGAGCATAAAATTATCTTCGTCGACGGCACAGCCCCCCACTGTTTCGACCCCGAATACCCCGGCGCGGTACAGCAAATCCTCGATTTGGGCGCGTACTGGGACGAAAGCAGCCTCCGCAAAGCCAAAGAGGGAATTATTTCCGCCACCGCCGACTATTTGCAGCACCACGCCCGCTGCCGCAGATACGTCACCGCCCTTGCCGCCGTCGCCGGGGACGCCGCTCAAATCGGCGAGACCGCTCTCGACAGCGAAAAATTAGAGGGATTTATTTCCAGATTTTCCAAAAAAATACTTCCCAAAAAGCAAACCGACGGCGAGGGCAAACTCTCCTACAGGCAGCTTTCCGCCCTCACGCCCAAAGGGTACGCCACCTACGTCCCCGAGGGGTACTCCGCCTACCTGCTCAACGACAGGCTTTACGCAGGTTCGGAGAAGTTCCTGCGGGAATTTGCCGACATCGCCCTTAAAAAGGGCTACGACGTAAGCGTAAGCCTCTGCACCCTCCATAACGAGGACGCTTTTGAGCACATTCTCGTCCCGGAGCTTAAAATGGCAATTTTTTCCGCAAACCCCATAAACAGCCTTGTTATCGACGCCAAACAGCCCGTAAATTTCAAGCGTTTTTACGACAAAAGTGTAGTTTCCGCCAAAAAATCCCGCATAAAATTCAACGAGGCTGCCGTGAAAAACCTCCTTTCCGAGGCGGTTTCCTCCCTTGTGAGCGCGAAAGCCGACCACGACGAGCTTGAGGCGTACTACATCGACGCCGTTGACTTTGACAGTCTTAACAGGCTGACCTACAGTCTTATTTCCAAAATCAAAGGCGAGGACTTTTAATTACAGTTATTGGCAATATTAATAATTTAGCAATATTTTAAACATAAAATAACAAATAATTTTTGAGCGTTTTTTGAAAAAAACGATTAATTTTGCTCAAAAATTGAAAAAAATCAGCAAAAAACATCAAAAAATCAGCAAAAAAAATTTGCCATAATTAACGTAGTTAAATATTAACATAATTAAATATAGTACCAAATTTATACAATTAACAAGCAACAAGGGCAGGAAATTTTTCCCTGCCCTTTAACTATCAACTGTCAACTATCAACTGTACAATAAAAAACCCGCCCCCTATGCAGACTCGGGGGCGGATATAAGAGTCTGTACCGAACGTGGGACAAAACTCCGCAAACCATACAGAAAAGGAACTTTTCATACAGCGAACGAACAGATTGCCAACCGACCGAGATGTGAAAAATTTCCTGCTGTACTGTCAGCTTTTACTATTATAGCATAAAATATAAACTTTGTCAATACAATCCGAGTTAATTTTGTACAAATCGACAGCTTACGCAAGGCTATTCGCAACAAACTTAACAAAATCTTCCTCCGGAACAGGCTTTGAAAAGTAGTACCCCTGTATATAGTCGCACTCCAAATCGGTAAACTTTTCCAAAAGCTGCTTTGTTTCGACGCCCTCCACCACAATGTGCATATTCATGGACTTAAGCATTTTTACAGTATTTCTCACAATTATCCACATTCTGGGATTATCCTCCGTCACCACAAAGCTCTTGTCAAGTTTGACTATTGTAAGCGGCAGCGAGGCGACCCTGTTTATGTTTGAGTACCCTGTGCCGTAGTCGTCCAAAGAAAAGCTAAAACCCTCGCCGTAAAGCCTGTTGATGTTCTCCGTCATGATGTTTTGGGCGTAATCGGCGGCTGTCTCGGTAATTTCAAGGTTTATCTTTTCGGGGGGAACGCCGTACTTTTTCATAATCTCCAGTATCTTCTCCGCAAGCCCGGGGGACATGCACTGGGCAACGGAAAGGTTCACCTCGATATATTCAAGACCCAGCTTTTCAAACGCCTCGCTTGCGATAAAGCGGCAGACCTCCTCCATAACGAAGTCGCCTATTTTGTGTATCGCGCCGCTGCGTTCAGCCGCCACGATAAACACTTCGGGGGAAATAAACCCGTACTTCTCGTCCTTAAGCCGTATTAACGCCTCGGCGGAAACGAAACGCTTTTTCACGGTGGAATAAATCGGCTGGTAGTACACCTTGAATTTTTTCTCGGTAATGGCTCTGTCGATAATTTCGTCCAGCTCGTTGCCGAGACCGAAAGGACTTTTCTCGGCAATATCCGAGGCGCGCATAACCTGCCCCGTGTAGGGAACGCGGTTGTGAATATCGTTGCCGAAAAGCATTAACGTCTTAAAGTCGGGCACGTCCTCGGGGCATCTTGTTATGCACACGTATGTCATAAGGTCGAGGGACATTCCGTTGAAACTTACGCCCTGTTTCATGGAGAAGTTTATTTTCTCGGCGATAAGGTAAATGGTCTCTTCCTCCGAGGTATTCAGCACCACCCTGAAACGCCCTCTGTCCAAGTAGTATATTTCGGAAAAGGCTTTCAGGTCCTTGTCAATGGCAGCGATAATGTCGGCGATTGTTTTCAGCAGGCTGTTCATGCCGTCGTAGTTCAGCATGCCGTTCAGGGTGTTGAAGTTGGAAATATTTATAATAATGGAAGTTACGTGCTTGTCGTTGATAAAATTCTTTTTCATGTCCGCCGCGTAAGCCTCGTATTTCAGAAGTCCCGTAGCGGGGTCTATTCTGTCCTCTGGTCTCTGCACCATAATCGATACGTACAGCAGGCTCAGCGCGCCGCCCAGCATTTCCACCCGCAGCTCGCGGTTTATCCACTGAATGAGTACGGTAATAATACCGAAAGTGAATATCATCAGCAGTGCGCGGAATTTATCCGGCGGGAAAAGTTTTCTGTACTTTATAAGGCAGTACGTTCCCGCCAAAATAAAGGTAAAGGCGTACACGTACAAAAGCGGGAAAACCGTGCCCCGCTGATAAAGCAGCTCCTCGTCGAAGTAGAACACGAAACCTTTTATAAAGAAGTTCAGCACAAACATTGAGGCGTACAAAGCCGTTACCGCCACCACGAAAGTATCCATAACCTTTCTGTTTGGCACTTTATGCCAAGTGTCGGTGATAGCGGTCATATAAACAAGGTAAAATACCGAAGTCAGGTTATGCAGGAAGAGGTAGCCTGTGTGGGAAATATAACGCGCCGCCATGCCGAAAATCTCGCGGTTTTCGGAAACGTCCATGACGATTGCCCATATGTCGAAAGCGTCCGTTACGAGGTTTATAAACAGAAAGCCGAGAAAAACGCGGTTCACCCTGCCGTTTGTCATTTTCCGCGAAATCACGGAAAACACAAGCACCGCCATAATTATGAACGCGCACACATCGAAAATAACAGCCGACATTTTATAAACCTCCTTTCGGTTCAGCTATTTACGGTATTTATACTGTCGGTAATAAATGTTACAAATTCTTCCTCGGGTATAGGCTTTGAAAAGTAGTACCCTTGTATATAGTCGCACTCGAGGTCGGCGAAACGTTTCAGTATCTCCTGCGTTTCTATTCCCTCCACCACAATGTGCATATCCATGTCTTTCAGCATTTTTACGGTATTGCTCAGTACTATCCACATTTTGGGATTATTTTCCGTATTGACAAAGCTCTTGTCGAGCTTGACAATCGAAAGGGGCAGGGACGCAACCCTGTTGATGTTGGAGTAACCCGTGCCGTAATCGTCCAGCGAAAAGCTAAGTCCCGCGCTGTAGAGCCGCTCGATGTTTTCCGACATTGTGTTCTGGGCGTAGCTCATGGCTGTTTCGGTAATCTCGAGGTTTATGGCGTCCGGGGAAACGTTGTGCTTTCTCATGGTGTGCAGAATTTTTTCCGCCAAGTCGGGGGACATGCACTGGGCAACCGACAGGTTCACCTCGATATATTCAAGACCCAGCTTTTTGTACTCGTCGCTTGCGATAAAGCGGCAAACCTCGTCTATGACGTAATCGCCGATTTTATGTATCGCGCCGCTGCGTTCCGCTGCAACGATAAACAGCTCCGGGGAGATAAAGCCGTACTTCTCGTCTTTAAGGCGGAGCAAAGCCTCCGCGGAGACGAAACGCTTTTCCGCGATGGAATATATGGGCTGGTAGTAGACTTTGAAATTCCTGTTTGTGATAGCCCTGTCGATTATTTCGTCCAAAGCGTTTCCAAGCTCGAAACCTTTTTCGCTCAAAAGCTCGGAGGCTCTCAAAAGCCGTCCCGTATAGGCAAGCCGCTTGTGAATATCGAGACCGAACCGTATCAGCGCCCGCGGGTCGTCAATGTCCTCGGGGCAGTTTATAACGCATACGTAGGCAAGCATGTTAAGTTCCAAGCCGTTTATGACGATACTTTTTTTGAATTCCTCGTTGATTTTGTCGGCGATTTCCTCGGCGGTTATCATTTTGTCGCCGAACACCACAAAGCGGAAACGTCCCTTTTGGGTATGGTAAATCTCCGCGCGGCACTTAAACTGCCAGTCAATTTCCCGCAGCTTGTTTGCGGCGATTTTCAGCAGCTCGTTTGCTCCGTCGTAACCCAGTATCTGGTGCAAGGGCACGAAGTTGGATATATTTATAACAATAGAGGTAAAGGGTTTTTCGTTGGCGAAATTCTGCGCCACGTCCCCCGTATAGGCGTTGACGTTTTTAAGCATGGTAACGCTTTCCTGAATATCCTCGGGGCGCTGAACGGTAGTCATTACCAAAAACAGAGCCACGGCGTTGGCAAACATTTCCACCAATAAATTCGGGAACAGGAACTGGAGCATTACCGCCAAAAATTCAATCGGCAGCATTACGACGAGGGCGGCGAATTTTTGCCCGGTGAAAAGTTTTCTGCACTTAAAAATGTAGACCGTACAGACCGTCATGTTCACAAACGCGAGAACGTACAGCAGCGGCATAAGCCCGCCCCTATGGTAAATACTGTCGGCGTCGAAGTAAAATATGCTGCCGTTAAACAGGTTCACCGTCAAGGCGAGCGCCACAAGTACGGAGGGTACGGTCATGGCGATAAGGGTGGGTTTGCTGGTTTTCAGCTTGTGCCAGGTATTGGTAAGAGCCACCACGAAAAGCATATACACCGGGACGGTAAAATTATGCAAAAGCAGATACAGCGTGTTAAAGAGATAAAGCAGGAATAAATTCGGGGACTTACCCGCTTTCGCCGCTATATCGAGAGAAATCGTAAACATGTCGCACACCAGCGCGGCAAGGGTGATAAGCAGCAGGAGCAGGAAACAGCTCCCGGGAGCGCCCGCCTTAAATCTTCTGTCCGAGACGGAAACGATCAGAAAAATAAGCACAAGGGCGGCGCAGATATGGAAATAAAGAGCGGACATTAGGTTTCACCTCGGAAAATTCGGGAATTTGGAAAATTTGGGCAGTTTTCGCGGAAACCTCCGACGGGTTTTCCGCCGCACCTATTTATAAGTATAGCACATTTAAAATAAAAAGTAAAGCATTTTTGCACAATTTTTCAAAATTCATTCACAATTTTTTGGACTTCATATAAAAATATTT
>JAMPDU010000075.1 GCA_023665505.1 Ruminococcus sp. | reverse complement strand
CTCCGTCCTCGGAAATCATGCTCTCCAAAGGCTTTGAGCGAAAACCGCCCCGCGAGTAGGGAATAATGCAGTAGGTGCAGAACATTCCGCAGCCGTCCTGAATTTTCAGAAACGCACGGGTATTGTTTTCGTAGCGGGTGTTGCGCACGTCCTCGAATTTTTCGTTGCGGTCATAGGGGCAAACGCTGACGACGGGGCGTTTTTCCTCGGTAAATTTTTTTACAAGATTTGGCAGCTCGGCGCGGTTTTTCGTGCCCGTCACAATGTCCGCCTCGGGGATTTTCTCCGCCTCAGCCGCAAACGCCTGTGGGAAACACCCCGTCAGCGCGATAACGGCGTTGGGGTAGCTCCGCCGCAGCCGCCGCAGCTCCTTTTTCAGCTTTTTGTCCCCCGTACCCGTCACGGTGCAGGAGTTCACCACAAAAATATCCGCACCCTCTTCCTCGGCTGAAACGGTGTACCCCGCCTCGGAAAAAAGCTGTTTCATATTTTCGGTTTCGTAAAGATTTACCTTACAGCCAAAGGTCAAAAAGAAAACATTCATAAAATCTCCAAATATTTTTTGTGCAAAACATCAAAAAGATGTTTCGGCTAAACTAACTTAAAATTGCAGTATTTACAATTATTGAAAAAGTTTTGCAAATACTCTTGACTTAATCGGAAAAAACTGTTATGCTATAAGTATGATATTGCAAAAGGCAATTATCAATTTTTGGAATTTGGAGGGACAAATCATGAATAAAGCAAAGGTAATGTTGGGTACTATCAACGATGTTAAGAATTTCGTTTCTGTCGTAACTCAGTGCGACTACGACGTAGACCTTATTTCGGGAAGATACGCGGTTGACGCGAAGTCCATTATGGGTATCTTCAGCTTGGATCTCTCTAAGCCTATCGATCTTGAGGCTCACACCGACAACGCGTCCGAGTTTTTCGCTCAGATTAAGGAATTTATTGTTGAATAATCCTATATTTGCGAGGTAAACTCCGTTTCCGTTAGGAAACGGGGTTTTTCTTTTTGTTATAGCAATCCAACAAAATAACGTCTTTTGTAGGGGCGGGGTTTCCCCGCCCGCAGGTACGTAACAGCGGGACGGGAAACCCGTCCCCTACAAAATTTGCCGTAAAGTTATTAATGTTTTTTCAGCACCCGCTCGTCGCAGTATTCGCATTCAAGCGTGTCGCCGTTCCCAACAAAGCTTTTGGGAAGATAGCTCTCTTTCCTCGTTATGCAGTTGGGGTTGGCGCACTCAACGCCCTTGTGAACCTTGCCTTTCAGCAAAACCGTGGGGTACTCGTTTTTCAGCACCGTGAGAATAAGCGCCATACGCACGTACATACCGTACTTAGCCTGTTTGAAGTACAGAGCGCGGGGGTCGTTGTCAACCTCTATGGCAATCTCGTCAACACGGGGCAGGGGGTGGAGCACGCACAAATCCGCCTTTGCCTTAAGCATTTTCGCCCTGTCAAGCCTGTACACGTCCTTTTGCTTTTCGTAATCCTCCTCCGAGGCAAAACGCTCCCGCTGAATTCGGGTCATATACAGCACGTCCAGCCCGCTTATCGCCTCTTCTATGGAATTTACCTCCTCGTAAGCGCAGTTCGCCGCCGTGAGAATATCCTTTATGTAGAACGGCAGCCGCAGCTCGGGGGTGGAGATAAGTACGAATTTGTTACCCTTGTAGCAGGACAACGCCTTGCACAGGGAATGTACCGTCCTGCCGTTTTTCAAATCGCCGCACAAGCCTATGGTAAGATTATCCAGCCGCCCCTTTTCCACCGAAAGGGTAAGCAGGTCGGTAAGGGTCTGTGTGGGGTGAAGATGAC
Source organism: Ruminococcus sp. (assembly GCA_023665505.1). GTDB lineage: Bacteria > Bacillota > Clostridia > Oscillospirales > Ruminococcaceae > RGIG8773. The sequence continues at coordinate 12,325 of JAMPDU010000075.1, read as the reverse complement.
CGCCGTCCCCCGCGTTGATAATGGGGCATTCCGCCGTGAGGGCGGCGGCTTTCGCGGAACCCTCCGAGGGGTGGCGCATTATCATAATGTCCGCATAGCCGGACACGATTTTGGTGGTGTCCTTTAAATTTTCCCCCTTTGCAACCGAGGACGTGGCGGGGTTGTCGAACCCGATAATAGTCCCCCCAAGCCGCAGCATAGCCGCTTGAAAGGACATCTGCGTGCGGGTGGACGGCTCGTAAAACAGCGTTGCCATAATTTTCCCCGAACAGGCGTTTGCGTACTCGTCGGGACGTTCCGCAATCTCCTTGCCGAGGGAAACCACCTTGTTCCACCAATCCACGGGCATATCGTTCAAATCAATAAGGTTTGTAAATTCCGAAACCATAAAAAAGCCGCCTTTCAAAAACAAACAAAAACATACTATATTATTTTAGCAGATTTTGAGGAAAATTTCAATACTTTGTCAAAAAATTTTGTGTAACTTTCTTATTTGCTGTTTTATCGCAATCTCCGTAGGGCGGGGGCTTGCTCCCGCCTATTATGTTTGTCACAATAAAAAAAGGCGGGAGCAAGCCCCCGCCCTACAGAAATATTTGTAAATAATATTTTTTCCTGTAACCTTTTCAAGACAACGAGCGTCTATAAAAGTGAAAGGAGGAAAATTTTCAATGAACGACAAAGAAACTGTCCGCTTGCTGAAAAGCGGGAAAGTCCGTGGCTTGGAACTGCTTATGGACAAATACGCCGCCTATGTGGGTACGATAATCCGCCGAATTGTCCTGCCCACACTTTCGGAAAGCGACGTTGAGGAACTTGCCGCGGACGTGTTCACGGCGGTGTGGCGGAAACCCGACGCAGTCACGGCGGAAAACGTCAGACCCTATCTCGCGGCGGCGGCGCGTAACAAGGCTTTGAGCCGACTGCGTACCGCAAAGGAATGGCAGCCGCTGGAGGACGAAACGCTGACGGCGGCGGGGGACATTGAAAAGGAAACGGACAGGCTGCTCCTTGCGGAGGCTTTGGCGGCGGCTCTGAACGGGCTTGACGGCTCGGACAGGGACATTCTTGTGGGGACGTACTACTACTGCCGCAGCGTGAAGGAAACCGCCGAAAAGCTGGGCATTACGCAGGAGGCGGCAAAAACGCGGCTTTTTCGGGCGCGGGCTCGTCTGAAAAAAATACTTACGGAAAGAGGTATAGTTTATGAAGATTGATTTTTACGATTTATTTTCCCTGCATACTCCGGAGGAATTTCCCGAGGGCGGGGACGGCAACTGCATCACCGCCGCCGTTAAGAGCAGGGTAGCGGAGCAAATTTCCGTCAAAAAGTGCAAGACCGTACGCGTTGGCAGGATAGGCAGAATTTTCCTATCGGCGGCAGCGGCGGCTGTTATTTTGGTGACGGGTACTCTTGCGGCGTCCGCGCTGGGATTTATCGACCTTGAAAGAATTTTCGGAAGTAGGTTCAACGGCGGATTTGAAAATATGGAAAACATTTCCGCAGTGCCGCAAAACGTTGTTACAACAGGGGACGACAGGCTGTCAATGAGCGTTCTCGGTATGGCGGGTACGTACAACGAGGCAATTGTTACTGTCGAGGTCAGACGTAACGACGGCGGCACGTTTTCCGAAAATATTATTCTTGACGACGTGAACGTTGAATGCGAGGGTTTGGCTGTCTTTTGCAAAGAAACGATACCCGTTTTTTCGGACGGTACTTCCGCGGTATTTTGTTTTACATTAGACGGTTTGTCGGGCGGTAAAATTGCGGGCAGCGACTGCAAAATAACTATCACGGACATCAAGGACTATACAGATTACACAATAAAAGACGTTATAATTGAGGGTGAATGGTCTGCGGCTTTTACCTTGGACTACAACAGCGAATACCGTACATTGGAAACGGATAATATTAAAGCGGCTGAGGGATTTGTAATCACGGAAATAGGCTATTCCTCAATATCGCTTGACGTTTATTTTGACGGCTTTATTACGCAGTTTGACGAGACGGAGCGTGGGCTTTTGGAAAATATTTCAATTAATCTTGACAGCGGTGAAATTGTCGCACTTAACAAGGACAGAGGATACGGAACGTACAAAGACCCGAATGAAAATTATACCGCGCTTAGCTACAGCTTTGAAAAACCCGTTGATATTGACAGCATAGAAAGCATTACAATAGGAAACGCAGTAATTCCCGTAAAATAACAAAAAGGCATTGCCAATTAACGGCAATGCCTTGAATTTTTATCAGTCTTTCCCCTTAAAGAACGCCCCCACAAGGTCGGGACCCGCGTTTGCCGCAATAACGCCGCCTATTCTGAAAGACATTTCGGGCGGGTAGCCCAGCTTTTTGGTAAGCTCCTTGGCAAGCTCACGCTCCTGCTCGTCGTTGTCGGCGTATACAAGGCAGTAGGGGGTTTGGGGGATTATCCTGTTTGCGGTTATCTCCACGACTTTCGGCACGACAGCCTTGTCCCCCCGCACCTTCGCGTCGGTGGTGGAAACGCCCTTTTTTATCTGTATCACGGGGCGCAGTCCCATAAGTTCCCCCACGAAAGCGGCGGCGGTGCTGACCCGTCCCGAACGCTTTACAAATTCAAGTGTGTAGCAGCCGAAGTGTACCTCCGCGCTTGCCAGCCAGTCCTGCATATAGGCGATGACCTCCTCGGCGGACGCGCCTTTGGCAATTTTTTCCGCAGAGCGTATCAGAGGATAGCCGTAAACCCCCGTGTAATTCCCCGAATCAATAACGTGTACATTAAACTTGCCCTTAGCCTCGGGGTACTCCTCAAAAAAATTGTCAACCGCCATAACCGCGTTGCTGTAAGTCGCCGAGCCGAGAGAGGCTATCGCAACGTAAATCAAATCCTCATAGCCTTGGTCGAAGTACTCCTTGTACAGCTCCACAAACTCAAAGGCGGTAATCTGCGCGTGGGTGGGGAAGTCCTTTGAGGCTTTCAGCATTTGGTAGTATTCGAGGTTGTCGTAGTCCCGGTCGTAAAACGACTTGTCCCCCAGCGTGATAGGGAAACGGAGTATGCGTATGTCGTGCTTTTCCTCCAGCTCCTTGGGAATATCCGACGCCGAGTCTGTCATAAGTTTAATTTTGCTCATAATGTTGTTTCCTTTCATTTTTATTTTTTTGGACTTTTTAATTTTGGGGCTTGAATAATATTTGTAGGGCGGGGGCTTGCTCCCGCCTTTAATGCCTATTAATTTTGGGGTCAAGGCGGGAGCAAGCCCCCGCCCTACGGTAATTTATTTCCAGTTATATTTTGTAAGTTTTCCTTCCGATGCAAGGTCGGGGAAATCCCACTGTCTAAGCACCTCATACACCGCAACAGCCACCGAATTTGACAGATTAAGACTTCTCAAACGGGGTCGCATGGGAATTCTAAGGCAATTTTCGGGATTTTGGACAAGCAGCTGCTCGGGCAGCCCCGCGTCCTCACGCCCGAAAATAAGGTAGCAGTTGTCGGGGAAACTCACGCCGCTGTATGTATTTTTCCCTTTCGTGGTGAAATAATAGAAATTCCCCGAATTTTTCGAGAAAAAGTCAGCCAAACCGTCATAATAGGTAATATCCAACTCTTTCCAGTAATCCAGTCCCGCCCGTTTCAAATTTTTGTCCGTAACCTCAAACCCGAGGGGTTTCACAAGGTGCAGCCTCGCCCCCGTAACCGCGCAGGTTCGGGAAATATTCCCCGTATTTTGGGGTATCTGCGGTTCAACCAAAACAATGTTAATATTCATTTCACACCTCACATCTGCTCATAGTCGCAAAGGGTGGGGTTTGTGATAAGAAAATCAAGGCAGCTTTCCAGCATAATGCCCTCGCGGGGGTCGGTTGAATAGCTGTAGGTGGTCTTTATCGCCCTTTCAAGGAACGCGGTCGCCCTGTTCATGGCGATAGGCAGACTGTCCCCACGCAGTATGGAACCCGTCAGCACCGAGGCGAAAACGTCCCCCGTGCCCGGATAGTGGGCGCTTATCATATTGCAGGGTATACGCCAGAATTTGCTGTGATCCCGGTCGTAGCCCGCATTGTATGTCCGCCCGTCGGAGAAAACGCTTGTTATCACCACAATTTTCGGACCCATTTCCGAAAGCCGCACCAAAAAGCTTTTTATCTTCTGCATTGAAACGTCCGCCTGAACGGGATTTTCCCCCAAAAGCATAGCCGCCTCGGTGATGTTGGGCGTGATAATATCCGCGATAGCCGCAAGCTCCCCCATACGGGAGCAAAGCTCTGGGGTACAGGTTTTGTAGGGCTTGCCGTTGTCCGCCATAACGGGGTCAACGACTTTCAGCGCGTTGCCGAAGTATTCAAAAAATTCAAGGCAGTGGTCTATCTGCTCGGTGGAGGCGAGAAAGCCGCTGTATACGCAGTCGAATTTGTAATTCAGCCGCTTGTAGTGCTCCAAAGCGGGGGAGATGTAGTCGGTCAGGTCGCGGAGAACCACGTCCCCGAACCCCCCCGTGTGGCTTGACAGTATAGCCGTGGGCACGGGGCAGACCTGTATGCCCTGCGCCGACATTGTTGGCAGAATTACCGTCAGGGAGCACCGTCCAACCCCCGACAAATCGTGAATAGCCGCAACCTTTGCGGATTTGCTGTACATATCATCTTTCCTTTACAGATTATTCATAAAATAGCTTTTGCGGACTTTCCGCGCCGCTGTCGCCTGTGTAGACGGGGAAATTCCCCGTTTTTTCGGTTGTCAGACCGTTTAGCATACCCGTGTGCAGGGAAATGTGCCGAAACTGCCTTAAGACAAGCTCCATTCGGGTGTAGGGACAGTTTTCGGGCTTTTCCGCAAGGGTTTCGTCCGTGAGAGTATCAATGTACTGTAAAGTCTTGTCATTTACAGCGTGAAGGTATTCCAAAAGCTGTTTGTCGCTTAATTCCGCAGCGCAGGGGTTATCGGGGTTGTCCATACCCGTTTCGTGGAAATCGGGTTCGGAGTACACAAACGGGTTGAAAAACCACCTGTCCGCCGAATGAATTGTGTGATAGACGTACCGCCAAGCGGGAGAGCCGCACACAAGGGAGTTGCGGTCGTAAGTCCGTATAGCCGTTTCAAGATTTACAAAATTTGGGATAACCTGCCCCTTTATTATTTCGCAAAGTATTTTCACGGCGTTACCTCACAATCGCGTAAGCCATATAGGCGACGTACATCAGTACAAGTATCACGCCCTCGGGGCGGTTGATTTTTTTCTGAGTAACGCAGAACACGTACGTCAGCACGGTTACCGCCGTGAGAATAACCAAGTCCACAAGGCTCTGACCGCTTATGCTCATTGGGGTAATCGCCGCCGAGGCTGCCAGTACGAAAAGCACGTTGAAAACGTTCGACCCCACCACATTGCCTATGGCGATGTCGCTTTCGCCCTTTTTGGCGGCGACAATGCTGGTCACAAGCTCGGGCAGGGAAGTCCCCACCGCCACAATGGTAAGACCCACAAGGGTTTCGCTCATGCCGAAACCGAGGGCGATTTTTTCCGCGCTGTCGACGACAAGCTGTCCGCCGAAGATAATTCCCGCAAGACCGCCCACCGTGAAAATAAGGCTTTTTCCCATGCCGTATTTCGGCTTTTCCTCATCGAGAGAGGCGGCGTTTTCCTTGCGGGTGCGCAGGGCGGAGGTTATTACCGAATAAAGGAAAATTGCCATTAATATCAGCAGGATAACCGCCTCGTTGCGGGAGATGACGTTTTCCGTGCCGTTCCCGAAGGTTACGTCAAAGGAAACAACCGCAAAGGCAAACGTGGCAAGGAGCATAAAGGGGAAGTCCCGCTTGATTATCTGACCCTCGATGTTTACTGGCTTTATCGCCGCGCTTACGCCAAGAACCACCAGCAGGTTGAACATATTCGAGCCGATGACGTTTCCCACGGCAATGCCGTTTGAGCCGTTTATTCCCGCGATAATGCTGACAGCCGCCTCGGGGGCGCTTGTGCCGAAAGCGACAATGGTCAGACCGATAACTATCGAGGGGATTTTCAAAAATTTCGCAATGCTTGAGCTGCCGTCCACAAAAAAGTCCGCGCCCTTTACAAGGAGCACAAAGCCGACCACAAGCAGAACAAAGGACAAAATCATATAATAACTTCCTTTTTAAAGAATATATATACATTAAATAATACCACATAATGCTTATTATGTCAATTGCAATGAACGATTTTTTTAAAATAAATTATTTTTTGACGGCGTTTTTAATAAATTACTCTTGAAATGCGGAAAAAAATATGTTAAAATAATATTACCGTTAATTTTATATTTATGAGGTTTAACTATGAGCAGTAAAAATAAAAGAAGGAAAAGGAAAAGAATTCCAACCGAGGCGCAAAGGCGAAAAAAGCGCGTTGCCATGGCAAGATTTAGGGTACTCTGCCTAATCCTGCTTGTGGGAGCGGGTATTTTCGGGGCGGTAAAGTTCAGCAAGTCAATTGAAGTGCCGCTGAACGTCAACGCGGCGGATTATTACCAAATTATTGAAAATTCCGAAGTTACGGACCGTTTTGACGGCGATACCGCAGAACCCGCGGAGGAGGTTTCCGCAAGCCTGTCAAAGTACAGCGTCCCCCAGCCGAGGCTTAAAGATGAGTACGCCATAGAAGAGACGTTACAGTCCAAATACGCCATTGTTTACGACGTTCAGGCGGACGAGGTACTGTTCGCCAAAAACGCCGAGGAAAAGTGTTTCCCCGCAAGCACAACGAAAATTCTCACGGCGGCGGTAATTCTTGACAACGCCCCCGAGGATTTCCAATTCACGGCGGGGGACGAGCTTGACTTTGTAAACCCCGAGTCCAGCCTCGCCTTTGTAAACAAGGGGAACGTCCTCGACCTTGAAATGACTATTGACGCCCTTATGCTCCCCTCGGGGAACGACGCGGCTTATATGGCTGCCGCGAATATGGGGCGGTACATCGCCAAAAACGACGGTCTTTCCCCCGAACAGGCGGTCAAGACCTTTGTGGACGAAATGAACAGGACAGCTATGCTTTTGGGCGCGGAAAACACCCACTTCACCGCCCCCGACGGCTTTCACGACGACGACCATTACACAACGGTGCTTGATATGCTGAAAATAACCCTGTACGCAATGGATAAGCCGAAACTTACCGCCTCGGCGGCAAAGCCGAGTACATATACGACGTTTCTCACCGGCGAGGAAGTTTCATGGACTAACTCCAACAAGCTTATTCAGGAAACAAGCGGCGATTGCTACTATCTGTACGCAAACGGCATGAAAACGGGTATGACAGACCAGTCGGGGTACTGCGTGGTTGCCACCGCAAGGCGTTTCGACCACGACGTTATATGTATAGTTTTCGGCGCGGAGGCGTCCGATATACGCTGGAATGAAACAATAGCCCTGCTGGATGCGGCGTTCGTCCAAGTAAAAAACAGGAACGGAGAAGAGTAATGGTTAATATTGGCAACGAATGGGACGAGATACTCAAAGGCGAGTTTGAAAAAGAATACTACTTAAATCTGCGGGAATTTTTGAAAAGGGAGTACTCAACCTGCCGTATATACCCGGATATGTACGATATTTTCAACGCCCTGCGGTATACCTCTTACTCGGACGTTAAGGCGGTGATTATCGGGCAGGACCCATACCACGGAGCGGGTCAGGCGCACGGGCTTTGCTTTTCGGTGCAGAAAGGGGTTGCCGTGCCCCCGTCATTGCAGAATATTTATAAGGAAATTTATTCCGATTTGGGCATACCCCCCGCAAGCCACGGCTATCTCAAAAAGTGGGCGGACAGCGGCGTGCTGATGATGAACGCGGTGCTTACCGTCCGTGAGGGGCAGGCTAATTCCCATAGGGGCAAGGGCTGGGAAATTTTTACGGACAGGGTTATCGAGCTTTTGAACGGGCGGGAAAAACCCATGGTTTTCCTGCTTTGGGGAGGCAACGCAAAGCAGAAAACGCGGCTGATAACCAATCCCAACCATTTGATTTTGCAGGCGGCGCACCCAAGTCCGCTGTCGGCGTTTAACGGCTTTTTCGGGTGCAGGCATTTTTCCAAGGCAAACGAATTTTTGGCAAACCATGGCATGGAGCCAATCGACTGGCAAATAGACTGATTTTTCGGAGGTACATATGGTAAATTTTAAAAGAAAACTTGCGTTAATTATTTCCGCGGCAATGGCTTTGTCGCTGCTTGCGTCCTGCGGCGAAAGCGGGGGAGACACCAATTCCGCAAACGGGGGCGCGGTTTCGGAAACGACTTCCGCAGCCGAAACCGTCGTCGAGATTATAGACTTTTTCGGCGAGGACTACGACCCCTTTTCCGACGATTACGACCCTTACGGCGGGGGAGGGGTGAACGGGGCTAAGCATTCCCCCGAAACGGAGAACGTCCCCGATAATTCGGCAGATACGGAACAATCCTCCGGAAACAGCGGCGGTACGGAAACGGCTGCTCCGGCGGCAAACAATAATGCCGCGCAGACAACCGCCGCGGCTAAATCAAACGGCGGAAACAACTCTTCCAACTCTTCGGCAAATTCAAACGCGCCCGCGGTTACAACGGGGAAATCTGAGGAACAGAAATCCTCGAGCGACGTGGTTCTGTCGGTAAATTCCTCCAACAGCTGGGAGAACGGCAGCGACAAGTTTACCCAGATTGACGTGTCGGTTAAAAACAATTCCGACAAAGCCATAAGCGGCTGGACGGTGACGATCCCCGTGGCAAGCGGCGCGAGGGTAGACCAAAGCTGGAACTGCGAGCTGTCGGTAAGCGGCGGAACGCTTACGGCAACGCCTGTGGATTACAATTCATTTGTCGACGTGGGAAGTGAGGGGACGTTCGGTATGATTTTATGCAACGCGGGGTCGATTGACAGCTCAAAGGCGACGGTTAAGTTCGGTACTTCAACGGTAAGCGGCACGGGCGGCAATTCCAACCAAAACAACAATAACGGCGGCGGAAACAGCGGCTCGGTTGGTAACAACAACCCCAAAATCGTGCAGGCTAAGGACGTTCCCGCGCCAACCACCGACGACTGGCTTTACACCGATGGCAGCAAAATTGTCGACAAGGACGGCAAAGAGGTTTGGCTCACGGGGGTGAACTGGTTCGGCTACAACACGGGTACGAATACATTTGACGGCTTGTGGACCTGCGATTTGAACACTTCCATTGCGGCAATTGCCGACAGGGGTTTCAACCTGCTGCGTATACCCATTTCCACCGAGCTTATAAAGGAATGGTCAAACGGAAATTACCCCAACGCCAATTTTAATCAGGCGACAAATTCCTACCTTGTGGGAATGAACAGCCTTGAAATTTTCGACTACGTTATCGGACAGTGCCGCGCCAACGGCATAAAGATAATGATTGACATTCACAGCGCGAAAACCGACTCCATGGGGCATATGTACAACGTTTGGTACAACGGCAATATTTCCGAGCAGGACTATCTTGACGCCCTCGCTTGGACGGCGGCGCGGTACAAAAACGACGATACGATAATCGCTTACGACCTTAAAAACGAGCCTCACGGCAAGGCGGGGGAAAGTCCCCGTGCGAAGTGGGATAACTCAAAGGACGCGGACAACTGGAAGTACATAGCCGAAAAGGCGGCGAAAGCGGTGCTGAATAAGAACCCAAACGTGCTTGTTATGGTTGAGGGCATTGAGATTTACCCCAAAGATATAAAGGCGAACGGCGATTTTTCCTCCACAAATATGGGGGACTACGACTGCACTTGGTGGGGCGGCAACCTTCGGGGCGTAAAGGATAACCCCGTTGATTTGGGCAAATATCAGAATAAACTTGTGTACTCCCCCCACGACTACGGTCCGTCGGTTTACGAGCAGCCTTGGTTTAAGGGCAATTACACCTTTGACAGCCTTTATAAGGACTGCTGGTACGACAACTGGTTCTACATTCAAAAGACCAACACCGCACCCCTGCTGATAGGCGAGTGGGGCGGGTTTATGCGGGAACCCAATTTAACTTGGATGACCTACCTCCGCAAGCTTATCAAGGACAACCGCATAAACCACACTTTCTGGTGCTTTAACTCCAACTCGGGGGACACCGGCGGACTTGTCCTTGACGACTTCACCACCTGGGACGAGGAAAAATATGCCTTTGTAAAAGAGGTTCTTTGGCAGCAGAACGGCAAGTTTGTGGGTCTTGACCATGAAATTCCCCTCGGCAGCAACGGAATAACTCTTTCGCAAGCGAAATAACAAAAAAATCCGGTAACGCAATGTTACCGGATTTTTTATGCAATAATAGACCCCGCTTATTTAAGTTCAACGGTAGCTCCTGCCGCCTCGAGCTTAGTCTTGATTTCCTCGGCGTCAGCCTTGGACGCGCCCTCTTTGAGAGCCTTAGGAGCAGCCTCAACAAGCTCCTTAGCCTCCTTGAGGGAAAGACCGCAGATGTCCTTAACAGCCTTGATAACGTCCATTTTCTTGTCGCCGAAGGACGCGAGAACGACGTCAAACTCGGTTTTCTCAGCAGCCGCGCCTGCGCCGCCCGCTGCGGGAGCAGCCGCCGCAACTACTGCGGAAACGCCGTATTTCTCCTGAATACCCTCAACGAGCTCGTTGAGTTCAAGAATGGTAAGGGTGTCGATTGAATCCAAAATATTGGTAATTTTTTCAGATGCCATGATAATAATCTCCTTTTACTTATTGTAGTTTTAACCTGCGGAAAACCGCAGTTTTCTTGTGCACGGGTTAAGCCGCGCCCTCTTCGCTTTGTTTCTTGTCCGAAAGAGCCTGCAATGTAGCGGCAAGGCTCTGCATGGGAGCTTGAAGTGAACCGAGGAGCTGTGCGAGAAGAGTTTCCTTCGAGGGGATTTTGGAAAGAGCTGTAACGCCCTTAGCGTCGTAAATCTCCTTGTCAATGAAACCCGCTTTAAGAGTAAACTTGCCGTCCGAACCCTCCGCGTATTTGCCGAGGATACGCGCGGGAGCGGTCTGGTCGCCGTCGGTGAGGGCGATAGCGGTAGTTCCCTTAAGAACGTCGGTAAGACCCTCCAGCTCCGCGTTCTTGACAGCGAAACGGAGCATCGAGTTTTTCTCCACGAAGTAGTTCACGCCCGCCTCGCGGAGTTCCTTTCTGAGCTTGGTGTCGTCCTCAACGTTGATACCCTTGTAGTCGACGATAACGCCCGCCGTGGACTTTTTCAAAAGCTCGGAAATCTCCTCAACTCTTGCTTTTTTGGTTTCAAGTACCTTTGCGCTTGGCATAAATTTCACCTCCAAAAAAGGCTGTAATCAGCCGAATTCTGCTACACGAATTCAAAAAAGAAAACCTTTTCCCGAGGGAAAAGGTGCAAGTACATAATAAATACTTACCGTCTTTTCCTCGGCAGGACTTACGGCAAAGCCGCCTGCTGTCTTTAGAATACGATAGCCTGCTAAATTAGCTATTGTCGGTAATTCCAACAACTTTTAAATTATAGCATATAAATTTCCGTTTGTCAATAGTTTTTTTGAAATTTTTTCAATCGTCCCTGTTTTGGGTCATTTTTATGTTTTTCTTGAAATTGCTCCTGACCTTGCGGTACTTGATTTTGTCCCGTATTTTGCGGAAAAAGTCCCCGCCGAAAAACAGCGCCACGTTAAGCAGCGAAAGTATTATGGCAATTCTGCCGCCCCAGCTTACGAGCCATAAGTCGTAAATTACCACCACGGCGTAAAATATCGCCAGCCACTTCATTTTCACGGGTATAAAGAAAAACAGCAGCAGTTGGTGATTGGGGCAAAGTATTGCCATTGCCAAAAAAAGGGAAAGATTAAGGTACATATTAGTCGCCGTACCCGTGAGAAAGCCGCCCACCGCCGCAAGGATTGCCCCCGTGAAATAGTAGGCGTTGAACTTCCAGCCGCCCCAGTAGCTTTCAAGGTTTGACCCGATAAACCAGTACAGATACAGCCAAAATACCATACTTATGGGGTTGCCGCTTTCGGGGATAAAAATAAAGCTGACGACCCGCCATATCTGCCCGTGCAATATAGCCGCGCGGCTAAAGGAAAGGAAAGACCACAGGGGCAGGGTGGGGAAAAGGTACTGAAAGGCGAACACAATTCCCGTGCCTATCACGATGTAAAGCATTAAATTGCTGATGTAGTACCGCCCGAATTTCCGTTCAAGTTTATTAAGTATATTATTCAATAAAAAGACCTCGTTTCCAAGTAATTAGTATATATTATACCATTAAATTATAAAAAAAGCAATACCGCTATTGCAAAAAAATAAAAAATAGGTTATAATAGATATAGGCAACACCGCACAAAGAACGGCTAACGCCTTTGCGCACGTCTTGCTTGCATAT
>JAMPDU010000074.1 GCA_023665505.1 Ruminococcus sp. | reverse complement strand
GGAAGTCCCTTGTTTCGTCGCCGCCTTTTATCTGGTAAATGGAAAAGGTGTCTTTGTCCTGTCCGGCGGTCTGTGCCGTTTCCTGCGCCTTTGCGTAGAGCTGTTTTATGCCGCCCTCGGTCAGCTCGCCGCTTTTGAAATGCCCCATAAGCTCGCGGCATTTCTCCGGCGTTCCCGTATAAAGCACGTCGCCCATTTTTGCCCGCCCGTTCTCCTGTGTCACATAGGCTTGTAAGAGATAGCTGTTTTCCCGGCTGTCGCTGTACGGGTTCCGGCGTACCTTGTAAACCGTTTCGGGGGTAAAGGCTTCTTTCGGGGCTTCCGGCTTTGGCTGCTCCTGCGCGGCTGTTTCTTCTTTCCGGGTCGGCTGCTCCTGTCCGGCGGTCTGCTCCTTGTCCTGTGCCTTTTGAAGCTCCGCTAAGTTTTCATCTATGGAATTGATAATCTCGGCGGCTGCGCTGCGTATCGTTTCAAGGGAGCTTTTCAGTTCGGAGAGTTCCCGTCCGCTGCTCCACCCGGCGACGTAGCCGAAAGAGTAGTCCGACGTGTCAAGCCCGTAATGTTGGCAGACGGTGTAAGCGACGCTTTCCGCTTCGACTTCGCGGGTGCGGCGGTCAGCGCGGGGCTGCTGTTCGTCCTGCGGCGCGTTAAGGTCAATGTCGTGCAGCTTCGCGTGGGCTATTTCGTGAATGGCGGTCTTTAAGGTTTGCAGCTCGCTCATGCCCTCGTTAATGGCAATGCGCTTGTCCTCCAAGTGGTAGTAGCCATGAGAGCCGCCCCCGATTTCCTCAAATCCAATCGGAACGGGAGAAGTCTTTTCAAGGGCTGCGAAAAAATCCTTGTAGCGGTCAACGTCGCCCGTCAGCTCGTCCACCGCAATATCCGGCAGCTCCTTTCCCTCGGTCTGGGAAACATCAAAGACGGACACTACCTTGTAGGCGGGTATCTTGATTTCCTTTTCCTCGGTGACGGGCTTCCCGTCCTTGCCGATAACGGGTTTCTGTGTATGGGGGTCTATCTTCTCCACTTCCTGCTTGATTTTGAACGGCGACGGGGCAATGATTTTGATTCCTTTCTGCCCTTTCATCACGTTGCGCCCAAAATTATTCTTCCATGCGGAAAATCCCGCCACAAGGGAAGCGTCGGGCTTCTGCATGGCGATAAGCAGCGTATTGTTGAAGCTGTAATTATGGAATTTTGACATGACTTTCAGATATTCCTTGTAACGCTCGCTGTCAAAGAGTTCCGTAATCCCCTGTTCCAGACGGTCGGTAATCTCTTTGAGCTTTTCGGCGGGCTTCTCGCTCGTCAGCACGATAGGGATAACCGGGCGCGGCTCCTGCGGCTGCGCTGCGGTCTGCGCCGTCCTCTGTCCCGGCGCGGCTGCGTCCATTTCCACTTTAGACGGGTCGGGTCTTTCCTGCTGTGGGAAGCCCATTACCTTATATTCTTTGGGAATGTCGCTTTCGCGCCCGTTGTACCATTCTGTAAAGGTGTTCTTGTTGTTGTAGATATATCCCTGGTCGGTAAAGCGTCCCCCGTCGTTGATAGCAGCGTCCCGCCCGTATTCCTCATACATGAAATATTTTTTCGCTTCTTCGGGAAGCTCCAATTCGTCCAGTTCGTCGATAAGGTAATAGCCGTAATCTTCTTCGTTCTGTACGGTGGGGTAGAGCCAGTAGCAGTCAAGGTTCTGTGCAAGGTTGATAAGGTCTTTGATATTTCCGGCGCGTTCCCCAAGCGTCACCGCCGCTGTAAACTTGTCCCTGTCCTCGTCGCCCTGCATTTCCAAGAGCTTCGCTAAATAGTTCAGCTCGTCAAGTCCCGCGCTCTGGATAACAGGCAGCGGTACGTCAAAGGGCTGCTGCTCGGTATTTGCAAAACCATTGATGAAAAAATCCTGCGGATTGTCTGCGGTAATGCCGACGCTTTTCATAGCTTCGTGAAGCTGCTCTGCGGTGGTCGGCATGGGAAGCCACACGCCGCCCGGTTCTCCCGTTTCAAAGCGGCTGCGGCTGTCGATTAAGATTGAAAACTGTTCGCTCATTTTTCCACTCCTTTCCTGTTCAATCATGCGGTGCATGAGTTCGTAATCCTCAACGCTCATGCTCCCGTCAAATACATAAGGGTCAAAATCTTCCCTGTCCCGGTAGGGCTTTTCGGAAAAGGGAAGCCCCGCTTCATGGGCGGCGGCTCTTGTTTCCTCGATAAGCTCCGGGGGAAGCCTGTCGTCATGCGCCCCGATAAAACCGTCAATGTCATTCATGCTGTTCTCATAGTGGTAGCGCACTCCGGCGGTCAGCTCGTCAAGGCTCATATCTTCGCCTAAATGCCTGCAGTAATAGCCGTTCAAGATAACGGCGGCGGGGTCGGTGCTTTTGATTTCCTCTAACCGGCTCCTGTCCTCCGGGTAGAGCGTGTCGTTCATATCAAGATGAAAATACTCTGCGTTCCATGAACGCCCTTTTTTCCAGAACGCTACCCATGCGATACCGTCCCTAAGCTCGTCTTGATAGTCCTTTACGGTGTCCCGTAAACTTGCCATAGTGAAAAACCTCCTTTCTGTGGCAGCGTTATAAGCTGTATTTTTTTGCTGCATAGCCTACTACGGTACGCCCGCGTTTTCTGCCAAAGGTTTAGAAAATTTTTAGAGGGCAAAGCCCTCCACAAAAAAGAGGGTAAAACCCTCTAAAGATACAGAGGGTTTGGGAAACTTCCCAACAAGCAAAATCCCCGTCCGGCGCGTAAGCGGCAGGACAGGGATTTACGGAAGTGGGTACCCGCTTCCTATGCTTGCTATTCCAGTTATTTCTTCTTCTGCACTTCGATACGGTAGTTGACGTATTTCCCGCCAGTGTCAGCTAAAACGATAGTTCCGTCGTAGGTCTTGCCTGTTTTCGGGGAATAGAGCTTCTTCACGTTCGCCTTGCCGGATTTAAGGAGCGCGGCGGCAATCTTCGCGGAAAAGGCAGTTTTCCTTTCCTCAAAAAAGCGGTCATTCTTCCACATAACAAAGATACATTCCTTATTGCTGCAATAATAATTTTTCTTCCCCTCATGGACGGGGGAACCGCACCGGGGGCATTTCCCGATTTCCGGCTTTTCCTCCCGGAACAAATCCTTTTTCCCGTCCGGCGCGGCGGCGTGTGTCTGCACAAGCTCCCGCGCCATAGCTTCAATGCCGGAGAGAAATTCGCCGGGGTCTGCGGCTCCCTTTGCTATCTGCGTCAGATTGTTTTCCCATTCTGCGGTAAGCTGCGGGGAAGTCAGCATATCGGGCAGGACAGAGATAAGTGCGTTGCCGTTTGGCGTGGGGAAAAGCTGCTTCCCCTTGCGCTCCACAAAGCCGCCCTTTACCAGTTTTTCAATGACTGCGGCGCGGGTGGCGGGGGTGCCAAGTCCTTTGCGTTCCGCGTCCGGGTCGGTGTCCCCGTTCCCGGCACGTTCCATAGCGGAAAGCAAAGACGCTTCATTGTGGGGCTTCGGCGGCGTTGTGGTATGCTCCGTTACCTTTGCGGGCGGGTTTTCAAAGCCCTGTCCCTCGGAAAGCTCCGGCAGCTCCGCGTCCGCGTTCTCCCCGTCGTCAGCTTCGGGTTTTTCTTTCAGCGTCGCCCGGTATCTGCGTTCAAGCCCTTTCCACCCGTCAGAAAGTACGGTCTTTCCCCGCGCCGTAAATTCCGTATCAGCGCATGAGAAAACCGCCGTAACCGCTTCAAAGACGTGCGGCTCGGCGGTGGCAAAGAGCAGACGCGCCCCCGCAAGGGTAAGGATATTCTTCTCGCTCTCCGGCAGCGTCGCAAGGTCGGTCTTTGCAAGCTCCATAGTGGGAATGATTGCGTGGTGGTCTGATACTTTGCTGCTGTCTAATACCTTTGCAATCTCCGGCGTGAAGTCCGCGCCCGCCATAAAGGGGAGCTTTCCGCAAAGCAGTTTGATTGTACTTTCAGCGGTGCCGTCCATGTCGTCGGTGAGATAGCTGCTGTCTGTCCTCGGATAAGTCAAGAGCCGCTTTTCATACAGGGATTGTGCAAGGTCAAGGGTCTGCTTCGCGGTATATCCGAAAACGCGGTTCGCTTCCCGCTGCAAGGAAGTAAGGTCAAAGAGCTTCGGCGGTGCTGTGGTTTTCTTCTCTCTGGTGAGGGAAGCGCATATCGCCTTTCCCGCTTCGCAGGCTGCTTTCAGTCCGTCGGCCTTCTTCCTGTCTGAAATCCTATCGCTTGCCGCTTCCGCGCCGGACAATTCAAGGCGCACATGGTAATATTTCTCTTTCTTGAAATGGGAGATAGCCGCGCCCCGGTCGGTGAGCATTTTGAGGGTCGGGGTCTGGACGCGCCCCACGTTCAAGGTCTTTCCGTACAGGCAGGAAAAAAGGCGGGTGGCGTTAATGCCGATAAGCCAGTCAGCTTTTGCGCGGCAGAGGGCGGACGCAAAGAGCGCGTCATATTCCCGCCCGTCTTTGAGGTCGGCAAAGCCCGCCTTGATTGCTTCATGCTCCATTGAGGAAATCCACAAGCGGCGCATGGGCTTCTTGCAGCCTGCCACTTCGTAGACAAAGCGGAAAATCAGCTCGCCCTCGCGCCCCGCGTCACACGCATTTACCACTTCCGAAACGTCGGCGCGGTGCATAAGCTCCTTTAACGCCGCAAACTGCTTTTCTTTGTCCGGGTCAACGGCATACTGCCATTCCTGCGGGAGAATGGGTAAGCTGTCCGTCTGCCATTTCCTGTACTGCTCCCCGTAAGCGGCAGCTTCCGCAAGCTGTACCAGATGACCGACACACCACGAAATGAGGTAGCCGCCGCCCTCGATATAGCCGTCCTTTTTTTCTTTCACGCCAAGCGCGGCGGCGATAGTCTGCGCTACGCTTGGCTTCTCTGCAATGACTAAAATATGTGAAGCCATTATAAAATCCTCCTTTCAGCGTTCCGGCGCGGTATGCTTCTTCTCCTGTGCCTGTTTCAGACAATAGCCGATACAGGGGGATTGCGCCTTATAAGGGCAGCGCATACACGCCGGGGATTGTGGAACGGGCGGCGCATTGTCACGCCGCCCGGTGGGTCTTTGTATCATCATTTTTTCTAAAGGGTTTTCGGTGAAAAGTGTCATGCGTCCCCGTCCTCCGTTCCGTCGTCGCCCTCTGTGCCGTCAGCTTCCGGCTCGTCCTCGTCGTAGTCGTCAAAGTCGAAATCCTCAAGGTCGGTGTCGCCCTTGACGCTCTGCTTCGGTTTCATAAACTTAAAGTAGTAGAGTGCGCCCCCGCCGCCAAGAATTGCCATGACAAGGAAAAGCACAAGCCCGCCTGTATTGCTTTTCTTTTCCGGCTTCTCTGCGGGTTCCTCGGTTTCCGGCTCCGCTTCCTTTCCGTTACAGGCGGTCATGTTGTCCTTGCAGACGGGGCAGCCAACATTTACTTTCCCGGCTTCGCATTTATCGCTACAACTGCAAACGGCGGGCGGTGCTGCTGTTTCGGTGCTTCCGTCCTCCATGAGTGCCATAAGGTCGGCTTCGTCCACTTGATTAAGGAAATGGACGGTGTTCTCGCCCTCGTCGTCCCGGTCAATGAGGATATAAAAATAATTGCCGTTTTTGGTCGTTACTGTGATAAGCTGTTTGTTGCCGCCGAAATCGTCTACAAGGGTCGCGTTCCCGTCCGGGGTAAGGGGTTCTTCCTTTTTGGGTTCTTCATAGATAACGCCGCTGTCGTCGGTGTCGTCCTGTCCCTCCGGGGTCTGTGCAAAGGCGGTGACGGAAAAGCCGCCCATGAGGAAAAGGGCGGCGCATAATGCGGTCAGTGTTCTAAGGATTTTCTTATTCATTTTCGGTGTCCTCCATTTCTTCGGTGTCATGGTCTGCGGGGTAGTCCGGCGCGGCTTCCATGCCCGGAATACTGCCGCCGGAAAGCATAGCGGAAAGTTCCTGCGGGGTCATACGCATAGCGCGTACAAGCTGCACGATTTCAAGGTTTTCCGCTTCGGTTTTCTGTGCTTCAAGCCCCCGCAGCTTGTTCTGGTACTCGGTGATTTTCTCGCGGGTCTTTGCAATCTCTTTGTTGATACGTTCAATCTTGCTCATAGCCATAAATAAATTTCTCCTTTCAGATTTTTGTTGTCAGTTCCAGTTCATCAAGCCGTAGCCCTTGATACAGGAATAGTTAAGGTCGTAGCTCTTGATTTTACAGGCGTCGCCGGAATTGCCCTCTACGGTGTAGACGCGGCTCCCGTCTGTGCCTATCACAAGCCCTACATGGTCTGCGCTCCCGTCCCCGTCCCAGTCAAAAAAGATAGCGTCGCCGGGGGCGATATTCTCATAGCCCCTCGCGCCCCATTGCCCGCGTGACTGGAACCACGGTACGCCCTGTGACTGGCACCCGGCAAAGCGCGGTTCAGATAGCCCGGCTTGCCCGTAGCACCATGAAACGAAACAGGCGCACCACTCCACGCGGCTGTTAAATCCGTACCAGCTCCAATAAGGACGCCCGCCCACGTTGCCGACTTGCTGCTTTGCAAGGTCTACAATGGCGGTATTGCCGGGGCGCGTCCCGTTCACAAGCTGTACGCCGCTTAAATCCTCGGACGTTCCTGTGTCGGGTGAGCCGCCGCCGAAAAGCAGCGGCTTGTTGCCGCTTGTTTCCAGATAGACGCGGTACATTTCAAGCTGTTCCGGCGTTAGAAGCTCCGAAACAAAATCGGATATGAGGCGGTTTTCCAGTTTCACGTTGAGAATGTAATAATTGTAGGCGACTTCAACCTCATATTCGTAGGTTTCCGTACTGGTCGCGCCCGTTACCGGGTCGGTGACGGTACGTGTGCCTGTGCGGTTTTCCGTCCTGTGGCGCACTTCAATTTCTTCCGTCAGCGTCAAGGTGTACTGCATACCAAAGACGCGGTTTAATTCTGCCTGTGCGCTCTGCGGGGTGTAGGTCTGCAAGAGGGCGGTAAGGTAGGACGCTAATTCATGGGGGTTATGCCCGATACTGTCAAGGTCATAGCGGTATTCGTCATAGCCCGGATAATCCTGCTCGATATTGTCAATCTGCTGCTGAAGCTCGGCTTCCTTTGCGGCGTAATTATTTTCCGTTGCCACAAGGTCGCTGTCCTCCGACGTGTAGGAAGTCCCAAGTATGCCGTTCATCAAGCCGGAGAACATAGAACCGCAAGAGGAAAGTCCCGCCGAAATCATAATGAATAAGAGCAGCGCGGCAATGGCGATACATACGCCCGCCGGGTGCCGCCCTACAAAAGCGATTGTCTTTTTGGTTTCCTCTGCGGTTTTCTTCGCTGCCTTGCGGGTGTTCTCTGCGGCTTTCTGCGCCGTTTTCGCGCCGCCTTTCTTTGCTGCCTTTGCATACTGCCGCTTGATTTGCTGCTTCTGCATGAAGCGGGAAAGGGGATTGCTCCCAATCTGCGGGTTTTCGTGTAAGGTTTTGTGGTACTGGAAATCCACATTCGCCTTGAACGCCGCTTTCTCTGCCTTTGCCGCCGCCCGGTAGGGTTTGAGCTTATGCCTGCGGTAGCCCTCCCGGATTTTCCGCGCCCCGTACTTTGCGCCTTTCTCCGCTAATTCTTCGGATTTATGCGCCCCCTCAACGCCGGAATTGTCCTTTTCAACGGAATGTATCTTGTTGTGGACGAAAATACCCGCTTCCTGCGCGGGGCGGGATAGCGGGCTGTTATGGGGTTTGTTTTTTCCTATGGGCTTTTCCTGTTCCTCAAAGCGTAGGCGGGTCTTGCCCTTACCCGTAGCTTCGTCAAAAGTGCGCTCCTTTACAAGTTTCTTTTCTTTGGGGATAGCCGCCTTTGCCGCGTCCAGGCGGTGGTTGGCTTTATCCGATTTTCGGATATATTTTTCAAGCTCCGGCGTCGCCCGTTCCTCGTCGGTAAACTGCAAGCGGGAAGTGCGGGCGCGGGCTTCGGCTTCTGCCTGTGCTTTCCTTGCCGCCTTTTTGCTCGCTTTCCGGGTATGCGCCCCGTCGATACGTTCAAAGACACGCTCGGCGGTGGCGGTGTCCTGTTCCCGTTCTGCTCCCGGCGCATGGGGAAGCGGCGCGTCGGATAAGGGAGCGGAAGCTGAGCCGCCCGGTAGGGGCTGCGCTGCCTGTTCCGGCTGCTGCGGGGCGGCTTCCTTTTTTGCAAGGTCGGCGTCCCTTATGCGGTTGCTGATACGCTTCTTTTTGCCTGTGGCGGCGTTTACCTCGACAGCTCCCTCGCGGGTCATTTTCTGCGTGACTTTCTCACGCGCTCGATACTGTTTTATTTGTCTGTCCCTCCAATCCGCGCCCTTGCAAGGGCGCAATACTCGGCGTTTATCTCAATGCCTATATAATGCCTGTCAAGCTGCCTTGCGGCGGCTCCCGTCGTGCCGCTTCCGAAAAAGGGGTCAAGCACAACGCCGTTTTCCGGGCAGCCCGCCTTGATACAGGTTTTGGCTAACTTCGGCGGGAACGCGGCGAAATGCCCGCCCTTGTAGGGTACGGTATTGATAAGCCACACGTCCCGCCTGTTCCGCATGGTCGGCATGAGGGCTTCGTCGTAATAGCCGCCGTCCCTTGCCCGGTTCAAGCCCTGTACTTTCCCCTGTCCGGGTACTTCCGCTGCATATTTCTGTCCTGCGCTGCGCCCGGTGCGGTACCGCGCCGCCGTTGTGGGGGCTAACGGCTCGGCAATGGCGGCAGCGTCATAAAAATATTTCTTTGATTTTGTCAGTAAGAAGATATGCTCATAGCAGCGGGTAGGGCGGTCTTTGCAGCTCTCCGGCATGGGGTTTTCTTTCTGCCAGATGATGTCGCTCCGCAGATACCACCCGTCAGCGCGTAAGGAAAATGCTAAGAGCCACGGGATACCGATTAAGTCTTTCTGCTTGCAGCCCGCCGCCTGTCTTGCGATTGACACTCCCTGTCCGTTCCTGCCTTTGGGGTTCTTCGGGTCGGTGAAGCTCCCTTTGTTCCCGGTGCCGCAGTAGGTGTCCGCGATATTCAGCCAGAGTGTGCCGTCAGAGCGCAGTACCCGGCGCAGTTCGCGGAAAACTTCGGTAAGCCTGTCAATATACTGCTCCGGCGTGTCCTCCCGCCCAATCTGCATATCAAGCCCGTAATCCCTAAGTGCATAGTAGGGCGGGCTTGTGACGCAGCAATGTACGCTTTCGCCGGGAAGCTCCCGCAATGCAGAAAGCGCGTCCCGGTTGATGATAAAATCCGTTTTCAATTCCTCTTTCATGCGCCGCCCTCCGTTTCCTCCGGCTTCGTCGTCATTACCCGGTAAAGCTCGGTGTCTTTCGGGAAGCGGTCTACAAAGGGCAGCGTCACGTTCCCGTAGAAGATAAGCCCCTCGCCCGCTTCGGTATGGGTGACATACTTCATCTGCTGCGGGGAGATGTTGAGCTGCTTCGCAAGGATAGCCCGGTCGCCCGCCGCCTGGTTGAGCATGAGGACAAAATCAGAGTTTTCAAAGATATTCTCCACTTCGCGGGAAGCAAGCAAATCCTTGACGTTCTGCGTTATGGCTGTGGGTATGCCGCCCCATTTTCTGAAACGCTTCCAGATTTCGACGGAATAGGCGGCGGTCTGTTCCTCTTTCAAGAGAAGATGAAATTCGTCCATGTAGTACCGCGTGGATTTCCTTTCTGCCCGGTTGACGGTGACGCGGTTCCATACCTGGTCCTGCACAATGAGCATACCTAACTTTTTGAGCTGCTTCCCAAGCTGCTTGATGTCAAAGCAGACAAGGCGGTTAGAAAGCTCCACGTTGGTACGGTGGTTAAAGACGTTAAGGCTCCCGGAAACGTAAAGCTCCAATGCCGCCGCGATACGCGCCGCTTCCGGCTCCGGCTGCTTCAAAAGCTCGTTGTAGAGGTCGCCAAGGACAGGCATTTTCGCCGGGTCGGGGTCTGCAAGGAAAGGGCGGTACACATTCCGTACAGCGCGGTCAATGACGGTCTTATCGACGGGCTGCAAGCCCTCCTTGCCGCCAATGACAAGTTCGCAGAGGGAAAGGATAAAGTCGGATTTTAAGGCAAGGGGGCTGTCGTCCTCGGAATAATTTAAGTTAATATCCATAGGGTTCACATACTGGGGCTTCCCGTCAATGCCTTTTCCCGTAGGCGATAAGCGTATCACTTGCCCGCCAAGCCGTTGCACAAGGGAAAAATACTCTGCTTCGGGGTCGCAGATGATAATGTCGTCGTCGGTGATGAGGAAAGCGTTTGTCATTTCCCGTTTTGCCGCAAAGGATTTCCCGCTTCCCGGCGTCCCCAAGATTAAGCCGTTGGGGTTTTTGAGCTGCTTGCGGTCGCAGAGTATCATGTTGTTGCTAAGGGCATTTAAGCCGTAGTACAAAGCCGCGCCCGTCTGGAAAAGCTCCTGTGTGATAAAGGGGATAAAGATAGCGGTGCTTGATGTGGTAAGCCCCCGCTGTATGGTGATAAGGTTCTCTCCAAGCGGTACAGAGGACATAAGCCCCGCTTCCTGCTGATAGTCAAGGCGGGTGAGGGCGCAGTTGTTCTTCTGTGCAATGCCCGCCGCCGCGAATACGTCATTTTCCAGTTTCCGCTTCGTGTCCGCCATGTTCACCACAAGGAACGTGAGCAGGAACATACGCTCGTTGCGGCTCTGTAAATCCTGTAAGAGATTTTTCGCTTCGCTGCCGAACGTGGCAAGGTCGGACGGGATTATGTCCATGTCGTAGCCGCTGCGTACCGCTTTTTTCTGTTCCTCGATTTTCATTTTGTCAAGGTCGGTAATCTTGCGCTTGATTGTCTTTATGGCTTCGGTCTGGTCGATACTGTGGATATGCAGGTTGACAATAACGCCCGTTTCCAAGTCCAGTATGTCGGATAAGATACGGTCGTTTAACTCCGGGGCAAGGATTTCAAGGAATGAAACCGCGCCGATTTTCTTTCCCATGCGGAAATAACGCCCCTCGCCGAAACGGAAAGAGGGCGGCGCGATAAAATCCTTTGTGGAAAGCCCGGACGGGGCAAGCCACGAAAAGTCAAAGGCGAACTGCCCGCCCTCCGGGTGGAAAATGCCATGCAGCATTTTAAGGCGTTCATAGCCCGTCATGGGGCGGGCAGATACGCCCAAGAGCTTAAAGTTGTTGAGTACGTCCGTTTCGATACGGGCAAGGCGGGATTTTGCCGCCGCAAGGGAATCGGCTTCAATGGCAAAGGTGATGTACTTCGCCTTGACAAGCCCGTTGTTCCCCTTTGCAAGCTGGTTTTTCAGCATATCCCCGTATTCGCTGCGGATAGAATTGAAAGCGTCGTCCTGTGCCGGGATATTGATAGCCTTTTCCGCTTCGCCTCGCTGTGTCCCTTGATTGATGAAAGAGAGCTGCACCGAAACGGAAGCGTCAAAGTAGTTTAAGAAGTCGCACCAGTTCTCAAAAATGGCGGTCTTGTCGTCTGCCTGTGCAAGCTGATAGTTAATATCTTCAAAGGCTACGGTCTTTGAGTATTTCCGTCCCGTCACTTTACAGATACCGTCCGGGTACATCTGGATATAGGGGATTGTCTGCTGCGCGGTGTGCGCTTTCCCGTCGCCCTTTGCCTGTCTGATGATTTCCGCAATCTGCTTTTTCTCTGCGCGGGTGAGCTTGCGGGGCGGGTTAGCCTTTGCGTGTGCGTTTCCCGCCGCGCTGTTTCTTTGTGTTTCCTTTTGCAATCGCTGATACCTCCTTTTCAAGTTTTCTCTGCCGCTCTAAGACGGAATAAAAGTTGTCTGTCCTGTATGGTCGTTCTTTGGGGGCTATGAATTTCGTCTGAATGATGTTTTTTACCACCACTTCAAGGGGCTGTCCATGCTTCTCATACATGGCAAGCAGGAAACAGGGCAGCATGACGGCAATCATAGCCATAGACGCAAGGCTTGTGCCTGTGCTGTCTTTGAGCAGGAAGAAAAGCGGAAGCCCTAAAACAAGAGCCACCGCGAAACATACAATCTGCCGTTTTGTAAGGTTGAACGCTACTTTTGTCTTGACTTTGGATAAGTCTTTGGGTACGGGTACATACGCCAAGCAAAAACCTCCTTTCGCTGTGTTTTGTGCTGCTGTAATCCCCATAAGGGTAATCAAGGCAAAGGTCAATTTCTGCCCTTTGCCCGTCCCTATTCTATGGGGTTTTCCCGCGTCAAGGTCGGGTAGTATTTTCGCCGCTTCGCTCTGAAAATCTCCACCCTACCCTTGACACGCCGCTAATGCGCGGAAAAAATCGACTTCGCCAGTGCGCCGGATTTGAACAGGGAGAAACAGAGGATAACGGTATAGGCTGCAAGGGAGAATATCGCGCTGTGCAGGTTGTCCGCTATTATCATGTTGTTCACCAGTACGGCATATATGCCGACGCATATCATTATGAGGAAGCCTTGAAAACCAAGTGCGAACAGGGATTTCAGATAGTTGTTGCCTATCTGTCCCCATTCCCGGTTAGTCATTGTTGCAAACGGGATAGGCGATACCGAACAGTAAAGGTAAATCTCTATCATGCGCCCGTAGAGGATAACGGTTATCAGTACGGACATGATTTTCATGCACAAGCTCACAAGGCTTGTTTCCATGACAAGTAAGAGCAGTTCGGGGATTTCCATAGCGTCAAGCCCGCTCTGCATGGACGACAGGGCGGCGGCAACATCAATATTCGTGCTGCCGCCGATTACCCCCGCCGCGCCGGAAACGACGTGCTGTGCAACGTCGAACACCGCCATTGTAATGTCAAAGGTGTGCGTCACAAGATAGACTGCGACGTATGCCTTGAACACCCATTTGAAGAACATGGAAGTGTCAACGTCGTGCATATTGTTCTTTTCCGTTACCATGCTGATAAGCTCATAGCATAGGACGTAGGTAATGACAAGCCCCGCAATGGGTACGATTACATTCTCGGATAACGTGCGTATCATGGTGAATATGCCCGCGTTCCACCCCTGCGGGGTCTGCCCTACCTCTGTGGCGATAGTGGAAACTTTCTCGTTCACGTCCCCGAACATAGTTGACAGATTACCGTTTATGGCACCGATAAGGATTCCTTTTATCCATTCGTTAATCGCGTCAAGTATGCTCTGCATAAGCCTTTACCCGCGCTTCTTAGCTGAACAGGCTCGCAAGCAGCGGTACAAGGGTCGTGCCGATAAGGGCAACGCCGCCGCCCGCCATGAGCTGTTTCATGCCCTGGCTTTTCGCGCCCGGATTATCATTGCCGTAGCCCTCCATGAGGTTGACAACGCCCCAGATACCAAGACCAGCTCCAAGAGCGATAACAAGTGTCTGCAAAACGCCTACTGCCGAAGTAAAAAATGCCATAAAGTTCTCCTTTCCTGCCGCGTGTGCGGCTGCCCGAAAAAGGGCATAAAAAACGGCGGTCAGTTTTGGTAACTGCCGCGGTCATAAGCCCGCCATGTCCGGCGGGTTCCCCGCGCCGCCTAAGTGTCTGCGGCGCGGCGGTATTCAGTTGTAAGGGGTGCGGCTCCTGCCGCTGTGTACTGCGCCGGGAGTAGGGGCGCGTATCATATATCCTGTGTTTACGTTTCTGATAATCATACCTCCTTTAAGGTTTTGTGGCTTTATGAATGAAAGAAAGAGGGGTGGTTTTTGCCGTAGTAGTCGGCATTGTGGGAATGTGTATAACTGCCTTGCTTATGGAGTTGTGGGAAACGCTGTTTGCAGGACGTGGGAAAGCTGCCTTTTGCTTTTCCATGTGCTGTGAACAGCGTTTTCCATGACGGAATAGGCAGTTATGCACATTTCCATAATGCAAAGGTCTTTCCCCTGTACCTTTTCTTTTAAGTTTCCGTATCTTCCGGCAAATCTGCGGCGTCAATCTCGTAAACGTCAAAGGCTTCGTCCGGCTTCACGATAGCGGGGCGGCGTTTTAGGTGCTTCTCCATGTCAAAGGCATTTTTCGGGTCTGCGTCGGAAAGGTACTTGTATTTCGGGTGCTTCGTTATGTCGAATTTGTCCGAAAAGAAAGGGCGTACCCCTCTAAGCTGCAAGATACATTTCCCTCCGTCCATGACCGCGATTTCATCTTCCGTCATAAGCTGTTTTCCCAATTTCTGATAGTTCAGCCCATGGGAAAGCTCCCGCCCTCTGGTTTCGGACGTGTTGAAGCTGTCTATCGTTTCCTTGCCTAAAATCTCCGATATTTCTTTGAGCGTCGTTTTTTCCTTGCCGCCAAGAAAAAGGGTGGTGTCGCAATTCCCTACAATCGTGTCCGCGTTGTCCTTGTAGATTGCCTTTA
>JAMPDU010000073.1 GCA_023665505.1 Ruminococcus sp. | reverse complement strand
CCCCGCCACAACACGGGATTTGGCAATAGTCTGCGACAAGGATTTGCCCGCCGCGGAGCTTGAAAAGTCCATTAAAAAAGCGGTCGGAAACATTTTGGAGACGGTGACCCTCTTCGACGTGTACCAAGGAAAGCAAATCGCCGAGGGGAAAAAGTCCGTGGCGTACGCAATTTCAATGCGTTCTCACGAGGGCACTCTCACCGACGAGCAAGCCGACGCGGCGGTTAAGCGGGTTCTGAAAGAGCTTGCCAAGCTGGGCGCGGAGCTTAGAGCGTAAAATTCGCAAATAAAAACGGCGCGGAAAGGTTAAAACTTTCCGCGCCGATTTATTATTTTCGCCTGTTAATAACCCGCCGCATTTCCTGACACAATTTATCCATATCCACGGGTTTCGCCACGTGACCGTCCATTCCCGCCGCGAGACAGGCGGCGATGTCCTCGGCGAAAGCGTCCGCCGTCATGGCTATTATGGGAATGTTTTTAACGTACTCCCGCGCCGATTTGCGGATTTCCTCGGTAGCCTCCCTGCCGTTCATAATGGGCATCTGCACGTCCATTAAAATAACGTCGTACTCGCCGTCTTTCGCTTTCTCCATTGCGGCGACAGCCTCCTTGCCGTTTTCGGCGTGGTCGGCGGTGATTTCGTACATTTTAAGCAGCTCGCTTATAACCTCCCAGTTAAGGTCGTTGTCCTCCGCCACAAGTACGTTCAGACCCTTAAGGTCGCTGTTTCGGCTTACGGCGGTTTCATGCTTGACCTCGCCCTTGTTTACCGCCGCGCTTATTTTTTCCGCCAAGTAGGACTTGAACAGCGGCTTGCTGATAAACCCGTCCGCGCCGCTTGTTTTGGCGTCCTCCTCAATGTCCGACCAATCATACGCGCTCACAAGGATTATGGACGTGTCCTCCCCCGCGATTTCACGTATGGCTCGGACGGTTTCCGCGCCGCTCATTCCCGGCATTCGCCAGTCAACTATGGCGACGGCGTAATCATTGTGTACCTCGTGACGTTTTCTCACAAGCTCCACGGCTTTCTCGCCGCTGCGGGCGGTTTCGGCGTTCGCGCCCATTTCCTCAACCGCGTCCTCGGTAATGGTCAGGAACACCTCGTCGTCGTCCACAAAAAGAATATCAATGGGCGGCAGGGTGTACGCCTTGCTGTCGTCCTCGCCTATGGGCAGGTCAAGTTTTACCGTAAACGTCGTGCCCTTTTCGGGTTCGCTTTCGCAGTCGATAGTACCGTTCATCAGCAGCACCATCTGCCGCACTATGGCAAGTCCCAGACCCGTGCCCTGCACCTTGTTTGTACGGCTGTCGTCGGCGCGGGTGAAGGTGTCGTACATATGCTCCATGTACTCTTTTGTCATGCCTATGCCGTTGTCTTTGACAATATATGTCAGCCGCACCGTCTGCTCGTCAACCCGCTCCTCGTGGAGGTCGAGAATAATTTTCCCGCAGTCGGGGGTGTACTTAACCGCGTTGCTGAGGATATTTATAAACACCTGGCTGACCCGCAGCTCGTCGCCGAACAGCAGCTCGCAGTCCACATTATGTATACGCACGTCGAATTCCTGCTGCCGCGACTTTATCATCGGGCGGACGATATTTACAAGATTATCCATTGTACGCCGCAGGGAGAAGTTTATGGGGTTAAGTGTCAGCTTGCCGCTTTCGATTTTGGAAATGTCCAGCACGTCGTTAATAAGCGTAAGCAAGTGCTGGCTTGATAAAATTATCTTGTCGAGGCAGTCCTCCAGTTTTTCCCTGTCGTCGACGTGCCTTTTGGCAATATCCGTCATACCCACGATAGCGTTCATAGGGGTGCGTATGTCGTGGCTCATGCTTGACAGGAAGTTCGTCTTTGCCTTGTTGGCAGAGTCCGCCATATCCAAAGCCTTTTTAAGGGACGCCTGCATTTCCTCCTGCTGACGGGCGTAGACGTGGGATTTTTTTATGTACAGCGCAAACGACAGTGCAATCAAAGCAACGAAAACCGTCAGCACCGCTATAATAAGAATAGAATAATGCCTGAAAATTTCCGCAAGGGTGGGCGGGTCGTTATTGTCAATGCTTGCGTACTGCATAAGCGTGCTTGTTATTTCCTCGCTGCTGATACGGCTTATCATTTTATCGAGTATTACCGACAAAACTGCGTTGTCTTGCTCTACCAGCATGCACAGCTCCTCGGTTTTGTCAAGGTAGCTCACTTTAAGCTCGTTAGCCTTGCCGTAGCCGCTGAGCTGCCGCTGTATTATGCTCGAATAGGCGATAAAAGCGCCCGCCTCACCGGTGTACACCGCCTCGAACGTATCGTGGAAATTATCGTATTCCGTTACTTTTGCGTCCGGGTAATTGGTGGGAAGATAGTCCCTTAAACCGAGAGACATTTTTGGCATAGCCAAATTTGAGGTAATATCGCTTGTGTACTCGCCGTGATAAACTATCATCATTCTGTCGGTAACCACAGGCTCGGTTTGAATTAAGCCCTTGCTCTCGGCGATCCAGTTGTCCGAGTACATGGGGAAACCTATGTCGATGGTATGGTCTTTCAGCGCGTTCTCCATATCCCAGACATAATCGAAACACACGGGAACGACTTCTATATCCGCAAACTCCTCAAGTCTGCGTATAAGCTCGCCCGCAAGCCCCACGGGGTTTCCCTCTTCGTCCTGTCCCGAAAAGGGAAGATGATGCCGCGTATATCCGAACGTCAGGGTATTTTTTTTCAGCAGCCACTCTTTCTCCTCCTCGGTCAGATTAAGGAGCACCGAATGGGCGAAATATTTCTGATACAGTTCAATCGTAAACGTCGGTGAAACGGCGTTTATCTGTTCCATAGCGTAATTCAGCTGAGCGAGCAGTTCGGTATCGGACTTGTTTACGGCAAAATATCCGCCGCCGTCAAGTCCCATATCCAAATCCGAAAAAGCCAGCTCCTCCGCCGAAATATCGGACTTGTCCGCCCCCGCCATTATGTCAACATCGCCGTCAATGAGCATTTGGCGTATCTCTTCCTTGCTGCCGTATACGTACTCAAACTTCCAGCCCGCGAACCTTGCCAGCATTTGGTAATAGTCGTAGGCGTACCCCGACTTTCTCGCATCGTCGGAAAAACCGTCCTGAAATTCCGGTTCGCCGCCGTCATAGTACCCCACCCGCACGGTTGCGGCGGTTGTTTGAAACGCCGTGTCGTTTTCGGCGTAAACGGGCGGAGCGAAAACATGTCCCCATGCCGTCAGGCAAAGGGCGGAAACGATAATAAGCGATAAAATTTTTTTCATAACAGGACCTCCGGACAATTGGAACATAAGCGTACATATTAATTATACCAAATTCGGAGAGTTTTGTCAATAATAAAATTTAAGCGCGGCGGCGGCTTAAAAAAGCCTGCGGAAAATTCCCGCAGGCTTAGGCGTTTACATTTTCAAATCAATCTCCGAAATTCTTTTCCGCAGCTCGGGTATCATCGGCGGGGCAGCCGAAAGCTCGTCTATTCCCGAACGGACAAACCATTCCGTCATGTTCACATCGCCCCCAAGCTCGCCGCACACGCCTACCCATATTCCCGCGGCGTGGGCGTTGTCGATAACGGTCTTTATCATGCGTTTCAGGGCGGGGTGGTACGGGTCGTAATAACCCTCCAGCAGGGGATTTTGCCTGTCCGCCGCCAATGTGTACTGGGTTAAATCGTTTGTGCCTATGCTGAAAAAGTCCGCCTCGTTAGCAAGCATATCGCTGATGACCGCCGCGGCGGGGGTTTCAATCATTATGCCGATTTCGGTGTTTTCGTCAAAGGGAATATTTTCCTTTTTCAGTTCCTCCATAACCTCTTTTGCGCACGCCTTTGCCGCCCGCACTTCCTCCACGGAAATTATCATGGGGAACATCACCGCCAGCCTGCCGTACGCCGAGGCTCGGTACAGCGCTTTAAGCTGGGTTTTAAACATATCCTTTCTGTCGAGGCATATCCGTATCGCCCTGTAGCCGAGGGCGGGGTTTTCCTCTTTCGCAAGCCCGAAGTAATCGGCTTTTTTGTCCGCGCCGATGTCGAGGGTACGGATTATAACCCGCTTGTCGGGCATACTTTCCAGCACGGATTTGTACGCCGCGAACTGGGTTTCCTCGTCGGGGTAATCGCCGCGGTTCATATAGAGGAACTCGCTGCGCATAAGCCCGATGCCCTCCGCGCCGTTCTCCGCCGCAAACTTCACGTCGGAGGCGGAATTGATGTTGGCGTAAAGCTTTATCCGTCTGCCGTCGGCGGTAACGGTATCGCTGCCCCGAAAGCTGTTCATAAAGTCCCTGCGCTCGATGTCGGACTGCTGACGGGTTTTAAGGCGGTCAAGGAGTTTCTCGTCGGGGTTTATGTACACCACGCCCTCCGCGCCGTCCACAGCGGCAACCGCGCCGTCAAGGTTTCTCGTAAGACCCCTGCCCACGTCCACAACCGCGGGGATACCCATAGTCCGGGCAAGAATGGCGGTGTGGGAATTGGACGAGCCGTGCACCGTCACAAAAGCGAGAACGTTTTCCTTGTCCATCTGCACCGTCTCGCTGGGGGACAGGTCGTCGGCGCAGACAATGCGTTTGCCGCCCGCGACGTTTTCCTGGTCCGCGCCGTTGAGGCAGCGTATAATTCTGTCGGAAATATCCCTTACGTCCGCAGAGCGCGCCCGCATATAGTCGTCGGACATAGAGGCGAGCATAGTCTCGAAGTTGTCGGCGGCGACGGCGACGGCGAACTCGGCGTTGACGTTTTCCTCGGTAATTATTTTTCTGACGGCGTTGTTGTAGTCAAGGTCGTCGATAAGCATACGCTGAATGTTAAAGATAGCGGCGTCCTCCCCGCCGATGTCCTCCAAAGCCTTTTCGTAAAGCTCGGAGAGCTGGCGTTTCGCGGCGGCTTTGGCTTTTTCCACCCGGTCGATTTCCGCGAAAGGATTTTCAACCTTGCGGAGCTGTACGGCGGGGTCGGCTTTTGTGAAATATGAAATTTTGCCTATAGCAATTCCGGAGCAAACTCCCTTGCCGTTCAATGTGATCATGAAGTGACATTGCCCCTTTCCGCGGTAGATTTTTTAAAAATTTTCTCAGACTTTTCTAAAATTATTATACAATATTTTTTTTAAATAGTCAATAGATATTGGGCGGAAAATATGAAATATATAAATACAAAAAAGAAAACGCGGGAACGCGCCGTGTGAGCGTTCCCGCATTTTTTTATTTGCTGTAAAGGTATTTCCCCAAAACCGCGAAAAGTTTTTTGATGTCGATAGGCTTTGCCACGTGGGCGTTCATGCCGCTGGTGAGAGCCATTTGCTTGTCCTCTTCCATGGCGTTCGCCGTCATGGCGATAATCGGGATAGTCTCCGCGTCGCGGCGGGGCATCGCCCGTATCGTCCTTGTCGCCTCGTAGCCGTCCATAACAGGCATCTGCACGTCCATTAAAATCGCGTCGTAGTAATTCTCCGCGCACTTCTCCATCATGGACACCGCGTCAGTACCGTCGGGGGCGGTCTCCACAAGCAAGCCTGTTTCTTTCAGTATCTCTTCGGCAATTTCACGGTTAAGCTCGTTGTCCTCCACAAGCAGCACCCGCTTGCCCTCAAAGCTGACCGCCTCGGGGTGAACGTCCTCCTCGGACTTTGTTACAAGATTATTCGCCGCAAGCAGCGCGGACTTCAAATCCGACATAAACAGCGGCTTTGCGCAGAACGCCGTTACTCCCGCGTCCTTTGCCTCCTGCTCGATGTCAGACCAATCGTACGCCGTCAGAATTATTATGGGCACGTCGTCCCCCAGCGCGGAGCGTATCCGACGGGCGGTTTCTATACCGCTCATTTCGGGCATCTGCCAGTCTATAATATAGGTGTGGTAGGAATCCCCCTCGTTGTGGGCGGCTTTGGCGCGGAACACCGCCTCCTTGCCCGAGGTCGTCCACTCCGCCCGCAGACCTATCTGTTTCAGCATTTTCGTCACGCTGTCGCAGCTGTGTGGGTCGTCGTCCACAACCATTGCCCGCAGACCCTCCAGCTCCTTTATCTGGGCGGCGTGCTTTTCGATGTCGTGGAGCTTAAGGCTCAGCTTTACGGTAAACTCGCTGCCTTTATTCTTTTCGCTTTTTACGGAAATTTCTCCGCCCATCATCTCAACGATATTTTTGGTAATCGCCATACCCAAACCCGTGCCCTGTATGCCCGTTTTGGTAACCGTCGCCTCCCGCTCGAAAGGCTCGAAGATGTGCTCCACAAACTGGGGGGACATTCCTATGCCGTTGTCCTTGACGATAAAAATATAGTCCCCGAAACCGCGGTGGAACGTGGTTTCCTGAATAATGCGGAACGTCACCGTACCCCCTGCGGGAGTGTATTTCACGGCGTTGCTGAGAAGATTTATAAACACTTGGCTTAGCTTGAGGGTGTCCGCCATAACGTCTTCGTTGGCGACGTTGAACGTGTCGATAAACAAGTCAAGCTGTTTAGCCTTAACCTGCGGCTGAATGATGTCCACCAAATTATGGGTAAGCTCGGATATATTGCACTCCTGCTCCTTTATCTGGACTTTTCCGCTTTCGATACGGCTCATGTCCAGAATGTCGTTGATAAGGCTAAGCAGGTGGTTGCTTGACGAAAGCACCTTTTGCAGGCTGTCAAGGACTTGCTCCTTGTTGTCGATATGCTTGACGGCTATGGTTGTAAAGCCGATTATGGCGTTCATAGGGGTGCGTATGTCGTGGGACATATTGTTGAGGAACGTGGTTTTCGCCGTGTTGGCGTGCTGCGCCTGCATGAGAGCGTCCTGCAAAACCTGCATCTGCTCCCGCTGTTTCTGGACTTGCCCCGTGATTTCCTTGATGATGACCATTGCCATAATGTCCCGGGTCTCGTCGTCCCATGTCATGAAAAACGACTGGCGTATACATATCTTCTGCCCCGAGGTATTTTTCCGCCAGTACTCGATGACGGACTCCCGCTTGCCCTGCTCAAAACTGTCAAGCAGCGCGTTCACGCTTGCCCCCGCGGAGTATTCCTCCATGGACTCCTCGTCCACAAACTGTTTCCACAGCGAGAACCACTCGCTTGCTTTGCAGGGCGCGGTCAGACCCACCTGCGAAAGCATGCTGACCTGTTCGCCGTTTTCCTGAAAAACAATGTCCTCCTCGATAAGGTCTTTGGTAAGATTTATTTCGTACGCGCTCAAAGCGTCCGACATTGTAGCCGTCATGTACTGCCGCTCCTTGCGGTTCGCCACGGCTATTTGGGACTGGGCGTTCAGTTCTTTCTCCTTAAGGCGGGTAATGTCCTGCCGAATGAAAAGCACCTTTGCGGCTTTGCCCTCTTCGTCCCGCTCGAGACAGATGACGTTCATGTGCTCCCACTTGACGCCGCCGTCGTGCTTAATGCGGTACTCAAACTGGGCGTCTCCCGAATCCCCCTCCATTTCGGCAATAATAGCCTCCTTGGAAAAGTCCTCCGCGAATTTTTCGCTTTCGCCGTCTCCCACAATATTCGAGCTAAGGAAATATGTAAAATCATCATACTTTCCGCTTGAGGGGAAACCCTTGTCCATAGGGGTCGTTCCCACAAGGTAGCGGTAAGTCCCCTCGGTAAAGTCCGCCATAACAAAGCGGCTGAACAGCGCCCGGGTGCCCGTGGTGACGTAGCCCAGCTCGGTGTTTTCCTTTTCCAGCTTGTTTTTCTCCTTGCCCGACTGAAAAAGCATTACCGCGATGTACAGCACGAACATGCCTATAAGCACAAGCTGTACCACAACTCCCGCCAAATTTGCGCTGTCTATCATATCCTGCGTTACGCTTAACGGGAAAGTCTGTATCAGAAAATAATCGGTATCGGGAATATTTATAACGCATATATTGTCCGTGGTGCAGCCCTTTGCGCAGACGAAAGAGCCTTCGTCAAGGTCGTTCCGCAGGACTTCCCACACCTTTTCCTTTGTGTCGGGGTCTATAACGTTTTCATTAAGCAGAATTTCGGGCAAAGGGGTATCGTAAGCGGTTTTTCCCGAACCCGAAATAGCCATGCCGTCGGCGGTACACAGCATAACTTCCGCAGGCTCGCCGAAATAGCTTGCCTCCAGCATTTTCTGCAAGTACCTCTCGGCGTAGTAAAGTCCCATAAGCATGCCGTATATCTCGCCGTCTTTTTCAAGGGGGGCGTAGAAAACCATCATCGGGTCGCCGGTTATGCGTGACTGTAGCATTACCGTACAGCCGGACTCTCCCGCCATACACCGCCGGAAATAGTCGCGGTCGGCGATGTTGGCGGTCTGACCGTCAGAGGCGATATTAAGCCCCGTTTTATCCACAAAGCGGAACGCGTCGAAGTCCGAGCCGTCCTCAAGTGTTTTCAGCAGCCGCGGGGTAATTTCGGTTTCGCTCGCCGCCATATTTACCAAAACCGAGTAAGCGTGAATACGCAGCTGACCGCTGTTAAGCTCGCCCTCCACCCGTTTGGCGTTTTGCCGCGCCGCGTCAAGGGCGTAGCCCAGGTTTTGGGTCTCGATACGCTCGCTTGTGGCATGGGAAAACCACTGAAACAGTCCGATGACGCCTATCAGCAGTATCAGTATGTACAGGGCGTTTCTGCGGGATTTTTTTATATTTTTCATATGAACACCAGCTCCTAACTCTATGTGAACCGTACGGAAATTTTTGCATTATCATCTTATTATAGCACATAGCGGGTACAATGTCAATTTGTAAATAATTAATAATTAAGAATTAATAATTAATAATTATTTAACTGCTGGGGATATTTTACTGTTGTTTACAATGTTAGGAAGTAAATGTCAAGTGTTTTTTATAAAAAAATCCCTCAAAAAGGCGAACCTTTTTTGAGGGACTTTTGTTGACAAACGCCAAAATATGTGCTATTATAATAAAAGAGTGAAATGCCCGAGGCAAGAGTGTTCCTTGCAAACGGAGGCGGTTGCTCCCCCTAATCCTAAAGAAAAGGGGGCTGGTAATTAATGGATACATATTATGCTGCGTTTATTACTTTTAACGATTTAATTGCGTACACAATGATGTTGACAAGCGTTATCACCCTGTGTTACGTTGTTTTTAGCAATAAGAACAACAAAAAGTAGCCGGGACAGCAAATAACCGCCGAAACTTTCCCGAGTGCGGCGGTTATCTTTAACTAAACCATAAGGGGAGCGACCCATTCCGTGAGCAAGACAATAGCTCTTGTGTAGGGCTTTCGCTCTTTATATTTATATTATACACCGTAAAAAGCAAAATGTCAAGTGTTTTTTATAAAAAAGTCCCCCAATTTCTGAGGGACTTTTATCATCTTATCTCTATCTCACGCCGCCGATACCGGTGTCGCCCGTCTTGTTCGTATCGCCCGCGCCGCCGTTTGAACCGTTTCCGCCGTCGAGAATGTCGCCTGCCATATCCTCCACGTCGGTTACAACGTCGTCTACCATATCGTTTACGTCCGTTCCCAACTCTTCGAGAAGTCCGTCGCCGTCTACGTCGCCTGTCTCGGAGGTCTCATTATTCATCTCCGATTGGGACTGTGTGGTAGTCTGACTTTGCGAGGTGGTGGTCTGACTGCTCTGTACGCCGTCCGCGTTTCCGCTGCCGCTGTCATTGGAACAGCCCGCCAGCATTACGGCGGCAAGCAGCGCGGTAATTCCTGAAATTATTTTTTTCATTGGGATTTCCTTTCCCGCAGGGTTTATGCGTTCTGCGTTCTGTTATCCGTTAATAATATATTGTATCTATTTCTTCCGTCGGTGCAACACTCCAAATCGGGTTTACGTTTTCATCGTATTGGGTCTCGTCTTTGGCTCTTCCCGCGCAAACTCTTTCGGCAACGCCGTTAAGCTCCTCGGGAATAAGCCCCGTGTTCCCAAATACGTATATAATATAACCGTTTTCGGGGACAATATTCATCGGCTCGGCGGACATATAAAGGTCGTACAGGTTTGTAGTGACGGTTGTTACCAAAAATTCGCCGCCTGTATGATTAAAAAAGTAATCCGAATGAAGTCTTGTACCCTCGGGAACGGAATTTACTTTCCGCCACTCGGCTGCTGTCATAACGGAAAGATTTCCCTCGCGGGCGGCGTCCTCAAGGTAGCTTATAACCTCGCTGAAGGGAACGTCCTCCTTGCCCATTGCGTTAAAGCCGAAATATTCCAAAAGCTCCATTGTGTTGGCAAAATTTTCGGGTACGGTTATGTTTCTGTAAATTCCCGTAAGGTAATAAACATTTTTCAAATCGGAACGGAAATAGTTTTCGTCGGTGATGCTCATAATATCCTTTGAGTACGCCGCCGCAAGCTGTTCAAAGAAATTCTTTTTAATAAGGGTACTTATTCTTACGCCGCTTTCCGCGTTTGATTTTATGCCGTTCTCGGTCTGAAGATTAACCGTCCGATTTGCCGCGTACTCGGGGTTATATTTTTCGCTGTTCTCGTAATCCTCTACCGTTTTGAGAATTTCCCTGCTGTACATTTCCGCGATTTGGGTTTTGTACTCCTCGGTAATGTCAAGCCTTGACATAATTTCCGCCTCTTCCGCGGGCAGCGAGTCGTAATGCCTTTTCATTGTGCTGCCGTTTTTAAGGTGGTAGGTTACGTTAAAGCCGCCGGTTACGGAGGCTCTGTACTCGCCGTTCCTGTTGTCAACGGCGGTTTGGTGAGCGTTTATAATCGTTTCGATATTCTCCGTTTCGCTGAATTTCAGCAGGGTCTGTTCGTATACCCCCGTTTCCTCGTTGTACCCATATGGGAGGTAAAAGCGATCGTAAAAGCCGCTGTACTCAATCTCTGCATAGCTTACCTGCGAGACGTCGGGCACTCTCGTTACCATACCGAAACCCTCGGTTTTCTGCGCGGCGATTACTATCAGCACCGAGCAAATCATTACTCCCGCGTATTTGAAAATGCTGAGCCAAATTTTTCTGAAACCGCGGTTGGCAATAACTTCCAGAATAAAGTACACTATCGCCGTTGTGAGGAACGCCGCAACAATGTTGTCGTATTCGTCCGCCGCATAAAACGCCGAGTAGATACAGAATATCGCCAGCGAGGTGATGATGTAGTACAGCGCCTTGAAAACAAACGGCTTTGAAACCTGCTCCGCGCGGCGTTTTCTGTACAGCAGGAACGCTCCCGCGCCCATTGCCGCCGTCAGCAGGAAAAAGATTACCGCCCATACGCCGTGGTTCATCGGGTAAACGCCGAGACTTTCGCCCGTCGCCCACTCAATGGCGGTGTAAATTCCGCCCACGGGAGAGGTACACATTATAATGTGCAGAGCCGCGTCGGAAACGTCAAGCCCGAAAAGGTTCATAAACATTGAGGAATAGCCGAGGTAAACCGTCAGCGGGATAGCCGCGTTAATAAGCAGCGTGTATGCGATACTCTCAAACTTGCTGCCGCAGCAAACCGTCACAAGCACGGTGAGGGTGTACAGCATAAGCATTGTAAGTATTCCCGCTAAAATCACCTTTAACAGCATTGGCATAAATTCGCTGAAATAGTGGCATACGTATTCGGTGTACTGGTCTGTGCCGTCACTGCTCCAATAGGCAATGCGCTTGAACGTCCTTCCGTCCATAAAGGCAAGACCGTAGCCCATACCGATAAGCGAGAAAACCTGCGCCGCAAGGAACGGGACAATGTACACCGCAAGTCCCGAAAGGAAGTTTGAAACAAACCGTTGGTCGGCTGTCAGCGGCAATGAAAAACGCATATCCACCACCGACTTGTTGTGCAGACAGCTGAAACTGTCGATTGCTATGAGTACTCCCATAAATCCCGCCACGGCGGTTGTTGCAACGCCTATTACCGCGAACGGAATAATGCCGTCAACGTCGCCCTTGCTGTAGAGCGTTACTATCGCCGCGAAAATTACGGCGGGGGCGGCAACCATATGCAGTATGAAAATTATTACCGCCATTCTGATGTTTGATTTTACGCCGCACTCAAAATTGTGCAGTACGGGTGATTTCCTCTTATTCGATACCTTTGAAGTCATAACCCAGATCCTCCATTTCATAAATAAATATTTCCTCAAGCGTAAGCGGGAGCAAGTCCAGCACTTTCGGTGATTTCTTTTCAAGCTCGGCGCGGATTTCCTCTTCCGTGCCCCTTGCTATAAGGTAGGTAACGCTTTGGCTTTTCTCAAAGCTGAGCACCTGCAAGCTGCCCATATCCTTTTCGGTGACGTCGCCGTCAAACACCGCCTGTACCTTGTGTATGCTGCCTTTAACGCTGTCCAGATCGCGGTTGAACAGCAGCTTTCCTTGGTGCAGTAACGCCGCCGTGTCGCATACCTCGTTGATTTCCTTTAGGTTGTGGCTGGAAATTACCGCCGTCAGCTTGCGGTCAAGCATAGCGTCCACAAGCATACGCTTGACGATAATTCTCATCGTTGGGTCGAGACCGTCGAAAGCCTCGTCCAGCAGCAGATAGTCGGTACAGCTTGCAAGCCCCGTTATAACTATGGCTTGACGTTTCATACCCTTTGAGAATTTGTCGAGACGTTTCTTTTCGGGGAGCTTTATTACGGCGTTCAGCTTGTTAAAGGTTTCCTCGGAAAAATTGGGGTAAAAGCCGCCGTAATATTTTTTCATGTCGGTGAGGGTCATTGTGCCGAACTGAACCGTCTCGTCGTTGATAAAGAAAACCTTTTGCTTTGCCGAAACGTTGTCGTAAACCCTTTCGCCGTCGATAAGGACTTCCCCCTCGGTGGGTTCGTACACCCCCGACAGCAGCCGCAGTATGGTGGATTTTCCCGCGCCGTTAGACCCCAGCAGTCCGAACGCCGTACCCTTTTCAATGTTCAGGTCAACGCCGTCCAGCGCGTTAAAGTCCTCGAATGCCATTTTCGTGTTTTTCAATTCTATCATTGTACATCTTCCTTTCTTATTGTTGGTAATTTTTATCAAGCCATTCCTCAAGGCACAAGCCGCTTTTGTGTATTTCCTCGGCGTATTCGCCCACATATCGGTAGTGCCAAGGCTCATAGTCAATGCCCGTGATTTTTGTTTTGCCGATTGGGTACCGCAGTATAAAGCCGTACTTATAAGCATTTTGGTAAAGCCAGTCGTAAACCTCCTGATTGTCGGATTTTTCCTTGTCGGCGTTTATATCCACCGCAAGACCCAGTTCGTGCTCGCTCGTCCCCGGGACGGCGACCCATTCCTTAGCCATTTCCGCCGCCTTTTCCTCGCTGTACCCCTCGTTCACAAACGCGCGGATTTTATCGTCCATAATCTGCTGTTGAACCTCCCGCGTGCGGTAACCCTCGCCAACGGTGGGGTAAATCCCGTCCGCCCGCATATCGTCGAACATCTTCTGCAAATCGGGATAGATTTCCGCGTCCACCTTTTCGCCGTTGGAAAGTTCTGTCAGTTCGATTTGATAGTCCTCGGGGATTTTATTTTCCCCGTTCACAAGTATAAGAAAACGGTTTTCGGGGACTTCCGCAGCCGGAATATTTTGGACAGTCCGTACAGTCCCGTTCACGGCGGTTTCGCTGCCGTATACGGGAAGTTTTTCCAGCCTGTCAAAAATTTTCTCCGTACCGATACCCGCGGCAAAAATTACCGCCGCCGCGATAATTGCCCCGATACAGCCGCTGTTTTTCCTTTTTTTGGTTGTGGTCACGCCTTGTCAGCCCCTATCCGTTCCAAAAGTTCTTTTTTGGTAATTCCCGCGTTAAGCGCCTCGGAAACCGCCCTGTCAAAGTCCGCAAGAGCGTTTTCCTTAACCGCGTCCGTGCCGATGTTGGAGACAAAGCTGCCCCGCCCCGCAAGGGAGTAGATAACCTTGTCCCGCTCCAAAAGCTGAAACGCCTTTGAAACCGTGTTGGGATTTACTCCCAGTTCCTTGGCAAGCTCCCGCACGCTGGGCAGCTTGTCGTTTGGCTTAAGCTCCCCCTTGAGAATAAGTTCGCCGACCTTTTTGTAAAGCTGCTCGTAAATTGGAGTTCTGCTCTGCAAATCAATGTTGTACATAAAATTCACCCTTTCTTTAATGGCGTTAAAAATTTCCTCTGTAATTTTCCCGCCGCCCGGTGTACCGAACAGCGGCATTTTCCGTCTTTTGGCGAGAATATCTTCTCTGCCAAAGCATTCAACCGCGTAGAAAATCATTGGAACACTTCCTTGCTGTATTAACTGTACTAATCGTTATAATACAGTTATAACACATAATACAGTATTTGTCAAGAGGGATTTCCAGTAAATGATTAACAATTAATAAGCAATAATTTTGTGTAAATTGTATACGGCGGTTTAGCAGACAAACAGTCAGCAATATCTAACCAAAAGCCCTTTAGGCAAGCAAAAAGTTCGCCAGCCTTTCAAGGCTGCAGGGTCGAGGGGCAGCGCCCCCG
>JAMPDU010000072.1 GCA_023665505.1 Ruminococcus sp. | reverse complement strand
CTTTGCCGTCCCGCACCCGGAGAAATCCCGCGCACTGCTCAAAGGCTTTGGGTCCCAGTTTCGACACCTTTAAAAGCTGTTTACGGTCGGTGAACGAGCCGTTTTCCTCGCGGTACGCCACGATATTTTTCGCAACCGCCCCGCTGATTCCCGAAACGTAGGACAGCAGCGAGTGGGACGCCGTGTTCAAGTCCACGCCCACGCTGTTCACGCAGTCCTCCACCACGCCCGACAAAGCCTCGTCCATGCGTGCTTTGGGCATATCGTGCTGGTACTGACCCACGCCGATTGCTTTGGGGTCGATTTTTACAAGTTCCGCCAAAGGGTCTTGCAAACGCCTTGCTATGGAAACCGCGCTGCGGAGGGAAACGTCGTACTCGGGGAATTCCTCGGCAGCCAGCTTTGAGGCGGAGTACACCGACGCGCCCGCCTCGGAGACCACCATATACTCAACCTTGCGGGGGATTTCGCCGATTACCTTTGCCACCGCCGCCTCAGCCTCACGGGAGGCTGTGCCGTTGCCAATGGCAATAATTGTCACGTTGTACTTTTCGATAAATTTTTTCATTAACGTCAAACCCTGCTCCATACGGCGTTTGTCGTCGATTGTCACATATGCTACGCCTGTGTCCAGCACCTTGCCCGTATTGTCAACCACCGCAAGTTTGCAGCCGGTTCTGTAGCCCGGGTCTACCCCGAGGGCAGCCTGTCCCTTAACGGGGGGCTGCATGAGCAGCTGCCTTAAATTTGAGGCGAATACTTTTATGGACGTTTCGCAGGCTCTTTCGGTGAGCCACGCGCGGATTTCCCGCTCCACCGAGGGGAAAACCAACCGTTTGCAGCTGTCCTCGGCGGCGGATTTTACCAAAATTCCGCAGGGGGAATTATTTTTTACATATTTTTCCGCGGTAAATTTTTCCACTATACCCTCGGGCATGGCGATGCCGACCCGAAGTTTGTCCTCCCGCTCGCCTCTGTCAACGGCGAGAACGCGGTGTCCCGCGATTTTGAACACGGGTTCGGCGAAGTCGTAATAGTCCCGATAAACCGTGTCTACGTCGGGGTTTACAGCCTTTGAGGCGACTTTGCCGTTTTTGATTGTCATGGAGCGGAGGGACTTTCTCAGCTCCGCGTCGTCGGAAATATCCTCGGCGATAATGTCCATT
The DNA here is from genome assembly GCA_023665505.1 of Ruminococcus sp. Classification (GTDB taxonomy): domain Bacteria; phylum Bacillota; class Clostridia; order Oscillospirales; family Ruminococcaceae; genus RGIG8773. Next base: position 13,620 of record JAMPDU010000072.1, on the reverse strand, counting down.
GCGCCTTGGATTGCCGCGTTGCTGTCGGGGACGCCTTTTTCCTCGTCCACGAAACGGTCCGCCTCTGCGTAAGGGTCGGACATTTCAGCCTGCTCGAGAATAAATTCCGCCAAAGGCATAAGACCTTTTTCCCTTGCCACCGAGCCGCGGGTTTTCCGCTTGGGCTTGAACGGGCGGTAGATGTCCTCAACCTCCACAAGGGTGGCGGCTTTTTCGATGGCGGCGGCGATTTCGTCGGTCATTTTTTCCTGTTCGGTTATGGCGGAGGTTATTTCCTCCTTGCGTTTTTCGAGATTTCGCAGGTATGTAAGCCTGTCGAAAATTTCCCTAAGCACCTGATCGTCCAAAGAGCCTGTCAGTTCCTTGCGGTAGCGGGCGATAAAGGGTATGGTTTTGCCGTCGTCGATAAGCGAGACGGTGTTGTCGATTTGTTCCTGACGAAGTTTGAATTCGTTGGCAAGTGTGTTGTTGATGTTCAAGAGAATCTTCCTTTCCAATGGGTAAATGGGTGTAAATCGTTTGGTTATGGATTGTTGCTGCGTATTTTGGTAATTTTTAGGCGACTTCACTTCCTCGCGTTATCGGGTCTGCACCGAAAGATTGCTCCGCGTATTTGCCGCGGATTGGCGTTACTGTATGTCAAGCTGCTCTTTCAAAGCGTTTTGGAGAACGGACGAGAAGTTTATGCCCGCTTTTTCCGCTTTGACGTTGAGCCAAGAGGGTATCGTCAGGGTCTTTTTTACCGCCCTGTTGTCGGTAATACGTCTGTACTCGCTTGTGTCGGCGTCTATAAGCGTTACTATGCCGTCGTCGGATTTCATCTGCATATCGGCGGAGGGTATTTCCTCGCCGTTGTCCTCGGCAATGCAGAGCCACATTTCAATTGCGTCCCTTGCCATTTCAATAGCGTCCGCAAAATTGTCGCCCACGGTGTTACACCCCTTTAAATCGGGAACTTTGACATAAACCTTATTGTTTTCCTCTTTGAGAACAGCGGGGTATACATATTTTGCCAATGTTACCATTCCTTTCACAAAGTTTTTGAGAGGTAGTGCCAACATATCCTTTTTTAACATTATAACACGTGTAAGCACGTATGTCAACACGTACACAAAAAGTTTACAAAGTTTGAAATTTTTGTCACCCAATCGGCTGTATACTCGTTATCAATTCGATAACGTAAAGCACCGTCACGACGATTAGACTCCATGAGGTTATCACTATGGGCAGGGTTCTGCTCTTGTGGTAGGACGTGTATTGGGGGAACTTTATCCTGCCCCCCGCCGCTGCCGCGATGATGTTGACCAGTCCCGCTATAAAAAACACCGCCAGCATTATAACCGGTATAATGTAGGAAATTTCCTCGTTGAAATAGCCCACAACCTCGGAAATTGACGCCATAAAATTGTTGGTCATATGGCAGATTATGGCAGGTACTATCGACCCGGTTTTCAGCGTTATCATCGCCAGCGGTATTCCCAAAAGAAATCCCAGCACAAACTGGTAGGGGTTGCCGTGCATAATGCCGAAGATAAACGCCGAGAAAAATATCCCGAAACGCTGGCTGATTTTCGCGCTGCACCGCAGTACAACGCCCCGGTAGATAAGCTCCTCGCCGATTGGGGCGAGAATAACCGCCCCCAGTATTTCAGCCAAATACGCCATTGGCTCATGCTCGAGAACATAGTCCACCGAGGGGACGTACAGCCCGAATTTGTCCAAACCGTTGCTTAAAAATAAGGTGCAGATGAGGGAAACCTGCTGAAAAAACAGCACCGCCAGGGCGTACCGTGCCGTCTCCCCCGCCTTGACCCGCTTTACGCTGAAAATCTCCCTCGGGTCGTACTTCGTGAAAAAGCAGTACCCCGCGAAAACTATCATGGCGGTCAGGGCGGGAAAGCACCCGCCGATTATGATGTCCCAAAAGCTCATAACCACCGAGCCGTTTTCGTCGTACACCGTCTCGTAGCCCATTGCCATAAGGAGCAGGAACGCCCCTTGGCAGATGACGTTCATGCCCACAAGCAGGGTCAGCAGCACTATACCGATAACGTTATACTCATGCCGCAGCTTTTTCTTTTCCGCGGGAGAAACGTAGTCCGCGGGGGGATAGAAATATTCCGGCGGAGGCATCTGCTGCGGGGGCGGCATATTGTATGGATTGTAATTCATTTTACGGAACTCCTCCCGTTAAATGTATCGTATTACCGAAACTACCCTGCCGATAATTTCACATTCGTCAACTATAATCGGCTCCATTGTATCGTTCTCGGGCTGGAGGCGGTAGTGTCCGTCCTCTTTGTAGAACGTCTTGACGGTAGCCTCCTCGCCGTCCACCATAACGGCGGCGATTTCGCCGTTTTCAACCACGGGGCACTTCTCCACAATAACGATGTCCCCGTCGAGAATGGCGGCGTTTATCATGCTTTCGCCGCGGATTTTAAGGGCGAAAAGCTCTCCCGAGTAATTTTTCTGCTTATGGAAATTAATGTAATCGGTAATGTCCTCAACCGCCGTAATGGGCTGTCCCGCGGTGATAGTACCCACCAAAGGCACTTTTATCGCGCCCGAGCCGGCGATTTTAATGGCGCGGTTGCAGCCGTCCACCTTTTCGAGGTAGCCCTCCGCAACCAAACCGTTGACGTACCGCGCCGCCGTAGACGTTGAATGAATATCCAGCGCCGCGCAAATCTCGCGGATAGACGGGGCGAAACCGTCCTCCATTCTCTCCTTTACGTACTCGAAAACTCTTTTCTGCTTTTCGTTCATAAGATCAATCCTTTCATTTTTTATTATTTATTGGAATTATCTTCCAAAAGTTCCAAAATTCTTCTTGCCGCCTTATTTACGTCTCCGCAGCCGAGGGTGACAATCAAGTCCCCCTCCTCCGCGTTTTCGGCGGCGTACCGCGCCGTAAGCTCGAAATTCGCGTCGTGTTCCTCTTCCTCGAAGTACACGCAGCCCTCGATTTTTTCGGCGAGGTCTTTGGTGTGTACCCCCACGGTGTTCTCCTCACGTCCGCCCATAATCGCGGTAAGCACCACCTTGTCGGCGATTGAGAGAGCCTTTGCGAAGTCCTCCAAAAGCAGAGCCGTACGGGAGAAGGTGAAAGGCTGGTGCACCGCCCACACCCGCTTGAAACCCAGTTTTTTCGCCGCTTTCAGGGTGACGGCTATCTCGGCGGGGTGGTGTCCGTAATCGTCCACAACCGTTACGCCTCGGACTTCGCCGTACTTTTCAAAACGCCGTCCCGCACCGTGAAAGCTTGAAAGTCCCTCGGAAACGCCCTCGGGGGTCGCTCCCGCGCTGTAGGCTGCCGCCGCTGCGGCGACGGCGTTGAGGATATTGTGCTCCCCGGGGACATGGAGAGAAGTCCCGCAAAAGGGTTTGCCGCTGTGCATTATTGTGAACTCGGTGTTCATTCCGCTGATACGGTTTATGTCGGCGGGATACCAGTCGTTATCGGGGGTCGAACCAAAGGTAATAATTTCCTTGCCCGTAATTCCCTCGACGGCTTTCATGGAATTTTCGTCGCCGCCGTTTATTATAACGGTACGGGTAGTCTGTTCACAAAATTTATGGAAAGATTTAATAATATTGTCAATATTTTTGAAATAGTCCAAATGGTCCTCGTCGATGTTGAGTATAACCGACGTGTCGCTTGCCAAATTCAGGAAATGGTCTTTAAACTCGCACGCCTCGCAAACCACCGTATCGCTTGACCCCGCCACGCCGCTGCCGTGGATAAGAGGGAGCTTGCCGCCGATTACCGCGCTGATGTCAAGACCCTGCTTAACCAATATTTGGGTAATCATGGAAGTTACCGTGGTTTTGCCGTGAGTGCCGCTTACGCATAGGGCGTTGCCGAAATTTTCGGTAATAATTCCCAAAAGCTCGCTGCGCTCGAGAACCCGCGCACCGCTTGCCCGCGCCGCCTTAAGCTCGGGATTGTCCTCGCTTATCGCCGCGGTGTGGACGATAACGTCGGCGTCCCCGATATTTTCCGTCCGCTGACCCAAATACACGGGAATACCCATATCGCGGACGGCTTGCAGGGTTTCGGTGTCGTTGTTGTCCGACCCCGTGAGGAAGTACCCCTGACCGTGCAAAATCTGCGCCAAAGGGTACATACCGCTGCCGCCGATGCCGATAAAATGGATATGTTTGCATTTGTTAAAAAATTGTTTATTCAAAAAACACACCTCGCACAATTTTGTTTAAGATTTCGTTAAGAATACTCTGTTATAATATATACAGCGGTGAATAAATTATTTGCAGATTTTTCCGTTTTTGCCGAATAATTTGTCTTTCGGCTGACAACAATATATTTGCAAAGAATACCGCAAATGTCAAATTTTTAAGGAGGACGTTTCAATGAACATCACTGACATTAAAATCAGAAAAATCATTCCTGACGGCAGGCTCAGGGCGGTGATCTCAATCACCATCGACAACATGCTGGCGGTGCACGACATTAAGGTCGTACAAGGCGACGAGCGGCTTTTCGTGGCAATGCCCAGCAGAAAGGACGAGAGCGGGATTTTCCGCGACATCGTTCACCCCATTTCCCCCGAGGCGCGCAAACTTGTGGAGGAGGAAATTCTCGACGCTTACACCCGCCACATCGAACAGATGCAGGCTGAGGCTGAGGCTGAGGAGGCAGGATTCTAACCCCCTATTCTGCGGAAACAATTAACCCAAACTCTCTCCTGTCCCGTTACGGGGCGGGAGAGTTTCTTTTCAGTTGACAGTTGACGGTTGACAGTTTACAGTTATTTTTTCAAGAGTTTTTCCGCTTTGAGGATTGCGCACTGGGTTTTGGCGTCGGGGAGGTCGCCGTTCATTACCATTTCAACGGCTTTTTCAAAGGGAATTTTTACCACGTCAAGGAATTCGTCCTCGTCCAAGTCCTGATTTTCAAAGGTCAAACCCGTGGCGAGGTACATATGGATTTTTTCGGTGAGGTACGCCACCGAGGGGTAGCATACTCCCAAGTATTGGAAATTTTCGCAGACCGCTCCCGTTTCCTCCCGCAGTTCCCGAAGTCCCGCCTCCCGGTGGTCCTCGCCGTATTCGAGCTTGCCCGCGGGGATTTCCGTGAGAACGGCTTGAAAGGGGTAGCGGAACTGTTTCACCATAAGGATTTCCCCCTTGTCGTTAACGGGGACTACGCAAACGCCGCCGGGGTGGGTCACAAGCTCCCGGGTGACGATTTCGCCGTTTTCAAGCTCGGCTTTGTCTTTATTGACTTTGATTATCTTGCCGTCGAAAATAGGCTCGGAATTGACGGTTTTTTCAAAAAGGTGCATAACAAGTCCTCCAAACACATTAAAATACATATATAATAGTATAAAGGGAAATCCGCGCAGCGGTTTCCAATTCTATCCTCTAACTTCTAACCTCTATCCTCTATAAGAGCAAATGTTCTTAAACATTAAATCTATTATAACACATATTTTCTGTTTTAACAAGGGGTTTTTGGGAATTTTTTTTATTTTTTTATAAAAAAATTCCGCAAAAGCTATTGTAATGCGGCGGAAAAAGCATTATAATAATAATGTATGCGGTTTTTTATGCAAAAATTTCAAATTTCCGAACGGAGGTCTATTCTTGGATAACTCACAAATTACCCTTAAATTCAGCCCCAAAACCTTTTTGTGGAATAAAAGGCTTTACATTTTCGCGTTTTTTATACCGATGCTTGTGCTTTTGGTATCGTATTTTATTTTCGGCTTGTACCCTTTCGGGGACGAGTCCGTCCTCGTTCTTGACTTGAACGGGCAGTACGTCTACTACTACGAGAACCTGCGGGACGCCTTCTGGGGCAACGGCAGCCTCGTCAACAGCTGGAGCAGAAACCTTACGGGGGAAACTATAGGCATTTTCGCCTACTATCTGGCAAGCCCGTTTTCCATTGTGATAATGCTTTTTCCCCGCTCCCATATGGTGGACGCGCTGCTTGTCATGCAGATGCTGAAAGTCGGCACGGCGGCGGTGACGTTCTGCCGGTACATGAGGCGGTCTAAGCGTACTTCGCCGTACACGTCGCTGATTTTCGCCGTTCTGTACAGCTTGATGTCATATATGATAGTACAGCTTATGGACCCCATGTGGCTGGACGGGCTGGTATATCTTCCCATAATATGCCGCGGAATAGAACGGCTTGTTGACCAAAAAAGGTGGCTTTTATTCATAATTCCCCTTGCCCTTATGTTTATGGCAAATTTTTACATCGGCTGGATGATTGCTATTTTCTGCTGCATTTACTTTTTGGGGTACTATTTTTTCCTTTCGGAGGAAACAAAACCGTTCGGTTTTAAGCACTTTTTCCTGTCGGGGGTAAAGTTCGCGGCGGGAGGCGTGCTGGCGGCGGTTTGCTCCGCTTGGCTGCTGATACCGCTTTACAACAGCCTGAGCCTCGGCAAGCTGGACTTTTCCGAACCCAGCTACAAAATGAAAACCCAGTTCGATTTTATCGACTTTTTTGTAAACCTGCTCCCAAACGTGTACGACACCTGCCGCCCCGAGGGTTCGCCTGTGGTGTACTGCGGGGTGCTGACGATGATATTAATTCCCCTTTACTTTTTCAACACAAACATAAAGCTGAAACAGAAAATCGGTTACGGACTTCTTGCGCTGACGATAATTCTTTCGATGTACATGTCCACCGTCGACCTTGTTTGGCACGGCTTGCAAGTGCCAAACTGGCTGCCTTACAGATATTCGTTTATATTCAGTTTCCTGCTTTTGGTAATGGCGGCGCAGGCGTTTGAGCGCATAGAGGGGGTTTCCTTTAAGGAAATCGGGGTTGTGTTCTTTTTGATAATCGCGTATGTGTTTTACATTGACAAGGAAAATCCCGTCGTGTCCGCCAACGGCAAGGACATTGAAAAGGTGAATATTTTGGCGACGGTTTGGTTTACGGTGCTGATAAGCGGAATTTACGCGGTTATGCTGTACAGCCACAAAAAGTTTTATAAGGCAAAGCCCATACCGATAGCGGTTGCCGCGCTTGTTATGGTGGAGCTGACGGTTTCAACAACCTACACAATGTTTCAGATCGACAGGGACGTGGCGTACTCCACACGAAGTTCCTACAACAGATACATTACTCTCGGCAGGAACACGGTGAATAAAATTTACGAAAACGACAGCTTTGAGGACAGCGGAGTTTACCGAATTGAGAAAAACTTCCAGCGGACGGTGAACGACGCAATGGCTTTCGGCTCGTTCGGTCTTGCCCACTCAAGCTCCACCCTGAACGCCGCGCCCATTCAGTTTTTGCGTAACCTCGGGTTCTCTTACGGGGGACATTATATAAGGTATCAGGGCGCGACATATGTTACCGACGCGCTTTTCGGAATTAAGTACGTTATGGAAAAAAGTACAATTCCCGAAAAAAAGGATACCGAGGCGGAGTATGTTGACGGTTCGGCTGCCGAGGAAAAAGAGGTTGAGGTTGCGGTATCAAAGCATTATAAGGACTACCCCGTTTTCGCAAACGGCGACAGCAAGGAGATTATGTACGTATATGAAAATCCCTACGCTTTGCCTATCGGGTTTATGGCGGACAACTCCATTGCCGACCTGCATTTCGAGGGGTGGGAAAATCCCTTTGAAAATCAGAACAGGCTGCTTTCCGCCCTTTTGTCGGATGAGGAACAGGAATTTTTCAAGCAGATAGAAATTAAGGATATTCTCCCCGAAAACGCGAAACCGTCCACCTATGGAAATCACACGAAGTATGTGCCGAGAATTGAGGGGGACAATTCACATATTGAATTCCTTTTCGACGCGCCCACGGAGGATATGATTTATATGTACTTCCCCTCAAGCTATGAGCGGAAAGTAAACGTTTGGCTGAATAAGGATTTCCTCACGTATTACTATGAGGGGGGAAATATGTCTGTACAGCCCTTGGGTCGGTTTGAAGAGGGGGAGGAGGTTTCCCTGATAACGACGATTACCGAGAAAAACGAGGTGCTTTTCAAGGAAAATTATTTCTATTATCTGGACGAGGAGATGTTTCAAAACGCGGTGGAGGAGCTGCGCAGCCAGCCACTTGTAATCGACAGCTTTAAGGAGAACCACATTAAGGGTACAATTACCGCGAAAGAGGACGGGATAATGTTCACTTCCATTTCCTGGGAACCCGGGTGGAAAGTCTACGTTGACGGCAAGCGGGTTGAACCCGTGGAGCTTGCGGACGCGCTTATCGGCGTCCCCGTCGGCGAGGGTACTCACACCGTTGAAATGAAGTTTTTCCCGAAAGGCATGGCGGCGGGAATTGTGCTGTCGCTGTTCGGTCTTGCAACCCTTGTTGTGATTTGGTTTTATGAGAAAAAGAGCAATAAGATTTTGCTGGACAGGTTGTATGAGGTGTGAAAAATCGGTAAACGTTTGGCGGGAGCTGCTGCTCCCGCTTTTTGGCGCGGCAAATCCGCGTACGCTCTAAAGATGTGCAATTTACATAAATTGGATAAACGGTTACAAAAAAGGTTACAAAACCGCCCGAAAAGGGGGAAAAGGTTACAAAACGGTTACAGTTTCGCCCGAAAAGGTTACAATTCGGTTACAACTATTGACCTTGCGAAAATTTGGTGCTATACTTTAGGTAGTAAAAAATTTTCCAAAGGAGTAGTTGCTATGAAAAAGAAAATTATTTTTGCAATTATTTTATCGGCAATTCTGCTTACCTCGTGCAATTCGGGCGAAACGGAAATTTCGGAAACTTCTGCGGAGAGCGGTATTACCACGGTTTCGGAAACTTCAGCCGTGACGACTGTTACAACAACCGTTACGACAATTGAAACGGTTGAGGAAATGTCCGCCGAAACGACTATATCCGAGACTTTGCCGCCTGTGGTGGAAAATATTGGCGAGGGGGTTTCCCTCGAATATGAAATTGTACCCCTTGACGGCGTTTTGGCGAGTAATGAGCACTTCGGCAATTTTATGTTTATTTCCGGTAATACTGCGGCTATGGTTTGTTACGGAGACAGCGACAGAGGAGAAATGCGATTTTTCGGGCTTGATGATATGTCCGTTAAGGCGGACATTGCCGCGCCCGATGATTGGGAGTGGCACAACAGAGAATACTATCCGTGCATTGGCGGGAACGATGATATTTTGTGCAAGCTACAACTTTCACACTTTAACTCGGAAACATCGCAGCTCGAATACGCCGCGCTTATCGTTCACGACGATTTTACAACGGAGGTTGCCGAGGGCGAACCGCGGGAAATTTTCTCGTTCCCTGCGGGGGAGCATAATATTTCCGACTACCCTTACGATATTGTCGATACGGACAGCGGCGAGGTAATCGTGGAGGGATTTGACGATACCGAAACAGAATTAGGCTTTAACTATAAGTCCTTTGATTATATTTTTTCGGTTGACGGCGAACGCTTTGTGTACAGAGTGTGCGGCTTTGAACAGATGCCCGCTTTCGGGTACTATGATTTTTCGGCGGAGAAAGCGGTGGAATTTGACAATTCGAGAAACCTTATGCCCGTTGGGTATCACGGCGGGAAAATTTTCGCCGAGGAAACCGCTTGGGACGGGGTTTGTCTTGGGGAACTGTACACCTTTGACATTGAGACGGGAGAAAAGGAGCATTTTATGTCCTCGCCCGTTGAATTTGAAAGAACCGCAGATTTTGATGAATATACGGAATACTGTATGCCACCAAACGGCGGATATATTGTTGCGGAACATTTTAAATACGATTACAGCGAGATGAACGGCACAACGGACTTTTACATAATTTCTCCCGAAAGCGGCGAAACGCTTGCGAAATGCACACTTGAAACTTTCGGCGTTAAACTCGCTCCCGCTTTTATCGGGGACGAAAAATTTGCCGTTTATGACAACGTAAACAGGGAAATTATTATTTTTACAGTAACACTATAAGGAGGAATTTTTCATGAAAAAGAAAATTATTTTTGCGCTTGCTTTGGCTGGAATGTTGCTTACCGCGTGCAGCTCGGGCGGAGGGGTAAGCGATGAAATTTCCGCGGGAAATCCCGCGGAGAGCGGAGTTACGGAAACTTTGGAAACCGAGCCGTCGGAAACGGAAACGTCGGCGGCGACAACGGAGGAAAGTCCCGAGGAAACTGCCGAAACCGAAACTGCCGTGATAGCGGGCAGCACTTCAAGCGATTATTTCGATTATTTTACCTTCGACCTGGGCAGGTTTGAGGTGGATATGGAAGATTACCCCTCGGCGTTGGTTAAACCCGATTTTCACAAGGAATGCAGGCTTTTGTCGAAAAATATTCTCTGCACGGTTTATCAGCTTGAGGGGGACGACGGAGCGGTTAGTTATCTGCGGTTTTACGACATCGACAAGGGGGAGCTTGCGGCTGAAATTCCTCTGCCCGACGGGAGTAATTTCAGCGCGTACAGCTGCGAAAACGGCGGGGAAAACGTGCTGGTAAAGGTCTATACGGTGAAGTACAGCGATACGGTAAGTTACGGCGAAGTAACGGTTTACAAGGATTACAGCTATGATATTGTCGACGACGGCACGACGCCATACCCGGGAATTGATTACTACAACACGGGTGTATACGGCAGCGAGCCGGGTACGGCTGACCTTGTGAATTTAAGGACGAACGCCACCCTTGTGGAGGACGGTGAGAACGGTCTTGCGCTGTTCGGCGCGTCAATTGACGAGAACCGTTTCGCGTTTTTGAAGAGGGAATATGATGTGGGTACATATATCGGCATTTACGACTATGAAACGGGCGGTATAACGGAAATCCCGGACAGCAACGTGCTGGGTATTATTGGGTACTATAACGGGAAAATTTACGCCTATAACACAAACACGGCTGAATGGCATATGGAGGGCTGCGTAGGCGAGATTTACTCATTCGACGTGCAGACCCTTGAAAAGAAAGTGTTTATGACGTTCCACACCCCGGGCGACGCCGAGGGACAGATTTTATGCTTTATGGAGCAGGACAAGGGGTATATGGCTGCGGCTCTGTCCTACACGGGCTGGAGCAACAGCGAGGAAACGGCGTATGTGATTTCCCTTGACAGCGGGGAAATTGTGGCTAAGCACGAAAGCGGCGAATATGACTGGGAAAAATACGGTGACGACGGTTATATCAGGGGCATTACCTGCGCGGACGGCAGGGTTGCGCTGATAAATTCCGGCACGGACAAGCTGCTGGTTCTCGACACAAAATAAGGAGGCGGTTTTTATTAAAGAGTACAAAATACGCGCGTCCAAAACCGACGGGGTATGGGACGTTTACAGCTATTTGGTACGCAAAAACGGCGCGCCCGAGGTTTTCGGGAAAAGGCTTGCAGAGGGCAAAGCCGCCGCGTTGGAGGAATTTTCGGAGTACTTCGGCAGTTACGGGGGAATGAAAATCGCCGCCGTTTCGGACACGGACGGGTCTTACGCCATACCTATGGCTTTAATGGGGGCGGAAGTAACGGTTTTCGGCGTATCCGAGGACGGCAGGCGGTACGCCGTGAAAGCCGCCAAAGCCGCGGGGACGAAGATAAATTACGAAACGCGGGATTTTTTTGAAACGGAGGAACGGTTTTTCGGGGAATTTGACGCGGCGGTGCTTAAAAACGCGGTGATACATTATTTTTATGATATTGAAAGGTTTTTCGGCATTGTCGGGTTGATGCTGAAAACGGGCGGAAAGCTCGTCTGCGTTGACTTTCACCCGTTTCTGAAAAGCGGCGCGGTTTGTTTCAACAGCCGTCTTGAAAGCGTTCGGAGGCAGCTCCCGGAGATGTGCGAAAAGCGATTTGCGCTTACCGACGTGCTGCGGGCGATAAGCGTAAGCGGGTTTGAAATAATCGGTTTTACCGAGGAGGAAATCACCGAGGGAATGACCGTCCGCGCGGCTGCGGCGGTTGAGGCGGTTAAGAGGTAAGAGTGCAAAGCAAATACAAATTTAAAATACGAAAGGAAAGATAGTTATGCGCTACGAAAAAATATTTTTGGAGGACGTTTTCAAAGGTCTGCAAACGCCTCCCGAGAAAACGCCGCTGACGGTTTATATCCCCGATATAAACGGCGAGGTTTATCAAAACCGCGCGTTCCGCTGCGTTCTGATATGCCCGGGGGGCGGGTATGAGTACACCTCCAAACGGGAGGCTGAACCCGTGGCTTTGCGTTTGGCGGGACAGGGCATTGCGGCGGCGGTGATAAATTACAGCTGCAACGTCCGCTACCCCATGCAGCTTTTGCAGGTTTTGGCGGCGGTAACCTATTTGCGGCGGAACAGTGAGAATTTACATATCGACCCCGATAAAATCGCGGTAATGGGTTTCTCGGCGGGGGGACATGCAGCCTGCTCCGCGGGGGTTTTCTGGCAGGAGGACTTCGCGGAAAAGGCTCTGAACATTGCTCACGGCGAGGACAAGCCAAACGGAATGATACTCTGCTACCCCGTTATAACCTCGGGGAAATTCGCTCATCGGGGAAGTTTCGACGCCCTTATCGGCAAAGACCCCGACCCCGCTCTGCTTGAAAAAGTCTCGCTTGAAAAGCAGGTGACGGAGAATACCCCTCAAACCTTTATTTGGCACACCGCCGAGGACGGGCTTGTCCCTGCGGAAAATTCCCTGCTGCTTGCAATGGCTCTGCGGGAAAAGGGCATACCCCTCGAAATGCACATCTATCCAAAGGGTCACCACGGAATGTCCCTCTGCGACGAGACGGTGGATATGCCCGAAAACGTTACCGACGGGGCGAAGTACTGCTCGGAGTGGTTCAGCCGCTGCGTACGGTGGATAAAAGAAATTTTGTAAAAGCTCTTGACAAACGGGGAAATGTGGTGTATACTTAATAAATATAATATTATATTTGCAGGGACGGGACGTCCCCTACATAAATTAAACGAAAGGGAAATACATATGAAACGTTTTGGCAAAGCAGTCGGTATGGGTACGGTCATGTACGGTATGTACCATGGCTTTAAGCCGCTGCGCCCGAAACGCTGATGTATTTGTTTTGGCATACTGCGGCTTGAGGTTTCCTTGAGCCGCTTTTTATTATTTTTTACGGGACGTGATTTTATGTACAGGGTAAAAATTCTTTCGGGGGACGACGAGATAACCGCCGCTTTGCAACTGGCGGAGGACGTTTTTATGCAGTTTGAGGCGCCGGCGTTCAGCGAGAGGGGGACGAAAAGTTTCACCGAATTTATTTGGGGGAGCACCGTCAAGGAAATGCTTGCGGGGGGTACTCTTGTGATATGGGGCTGTTACGCGGAGGGGCGGCTTGCGGGAATGATGGCTCTGCGGAAAAGCTCCCATATAAGCCTTGCCTTTGTGCGGGGCGAGTTCCACAGGCGTGGGATTGGGCGAATGCTCTACGCCGAGGCGAAAAGGTACGCCTTGGCGAAAGGGGTGAAAAGAATTACCGTAAACGCCAGCGATTACGGCGTGCCGTTCTACCGCGCAATGGGGTTTAAGGAGACCGACATGCAGCTTGAGGCGGACGGGATTTTTTACACGCCTATGGAATGTAAATTATAATTTGTAATCGGCGGTTTAACAACCAACAGTCCACAACATCTAACCAAACACCCTTTAGGCACACGGCTGGTCCAGCGCAGCCCCGCGCTGGCAGGGTCGAGGGGC
>JAMPDU010000071.1 GCA_023665505.1 Ruminococcus sp. | reverse complement strand
GCAATTGCCAAAATATGTATTCTGTTCACAATATATATATATAAGTTTGTTAAACACTTCGTTCAAATTTTGCTGTATAATTGATATGTTGTACAAAATGTGCACAAAAAATTTATTTAAAAGGAGTATAAACTATGAACATCAAAAAAATTACCGCGTTTGCGGCTGCTGCGATTATGGCGGCGGGAATTTGCACGGGCGTACCCGTCGGTACTGAAAACGTTTCGCCATTAGCGATTACAGCCGAGGCGGCGGACAGCGAAAGCTATAAACCCACCCTGACCATGTACGATGACAATACCGTCGACGTTACCTGGGACGCGGTTGACGGGGCGTACTATTACCGCATATACATAGACCTTTGCGAACAGGACGGACGTACGGTAGACTCAAGCTACGTAGACGTTGCCCCCGGTGCGAAAAAGGATTTTAAAAGCGGCGAAAATTCCGTAAAAGCTATTCCGGAAAGAAAATATACCGTTGACCTTTCCGCAATGCCGCGGTTCGGAGGCGTCGCTATTTGCGTTGCCCCGGTTGACAAAAACAACAAGATTATGGAGACTTCGGGATATGCTATTGCCGACTACTGGAGTGAAATACACAAGAGAAGTGCAGCCGCAACTTCCTCAAAGGTAGCCGCCCCCACAGGTTTCAAAGCGACCAAAACAAACAGTTCCATAACCCTTTCATGGGGCGCGGTTGAGGGCGCGGACATGTACCGCGTTTATATGTACAACGAAAAAACAGGCAAGTATGAAAAGTACAAGGACGTTAAGTCCGCAAAGTGCGCGATTACCGGGCTTTCCGCAAACACGAAGTACAAATTCAAGGTTACGGCGTACGACAAGGTTGACGGCAAGTACGTCAAGGGCGGCACGTCAAAAGCTGCAAGCGTTACAACAAAGAAATAATTTTATCGGCGGTACCGAGGTGCCGCCGATTTTTTTGCCCTTGATTTTTTGCGCGGAATATGCTATAATTTTCACGAAAGGACTTGGTGCTATGCAGATACTTATAATTCGCCACGGCGACCCCGATTATTCGGTTGACAGCCTCACCGAAAAGGGCTGGCGGGAGGCGGAAATTCTCGCGGGCAGAATTGCCCCCCTCGCCGTTAAGGACTACTACGTTTCCCCTCTCGGCAGAGCGCGGGACACCGCCTCTCTCACCCTGAAAAAGGCGGGCAGAACCGCTGTGACAAAGCCTTGGCTGCGGGAATTCAACGTCCCCGTAACCGACCCCGCCACGGGGGTTGAGCGGGGCATTCCCTGGGATATGATACCCGAAGAGTGGACAGCCGTCCCCGAATATTACGACCGCGAAAAGTGGTACGAAACCCCGATTATGCGCTCGGGAAATATGCGGGAAAAGCTCGCCGAGGTTTGGGACGGTCTGGACGAAATTCTCGAAGAGCACGGCTATACGCGGGACGGAAACCTGTACAGAGCCGTCCGCCCAAACGGGGACAGAATTGTATTTTTCTGCCATTTTGGGGTACAGTGCGTTATGCTGGGGCATTTGCTGGGTATTTCCCCCATGATTTTGTGGCACGGGCTGATGACCGCGCCAACCTCCGTCACCACCCTGACAAGCGAGGAACGGCGGGAGGGCACGGCGTTTTTCAGAGCGAGCGCAATCGGGGACGTTTCCCACCTGTACGCCGCGGGGGAAGAGCCTGCCTTTGCGGGACGTTTCTGCGAGACTTTCGCCAACGCCGAACAGCGGCACGACTGAATTTAATTAATAATTAATAATTTTTTGTACGTGTTCTTTGCACCTCTGTAGGGGACGGGTATCCCTGCCAATACAGGCTGTCCCGCCGGTACAAATTCCTCACACGCGGGCGGGGAGACCCCGCCACTACAAAAATGTTTCAAATAAAAATTTACCGAAAACTATTTACTATTTGCAAAATTTGTACTATAATATAAATAATAACAACGAAAAGGAGCTTACCTATGAAAAAAACAAAAACAATAGCCGACGAAAGAAAAGAAACCTTGGAGTACATCAAAGCCGCAGTGCCTATTTCGGCGGCGTTGGTGCTGTTTCTCGTTTCGGCGGGATTTATCGCCTATAAGTTCATTCTCGCCTACCGCCACAACGAGCGGTGGAAAGACTACGACGAATGCGGCATTCAGTAAGGCGGGGCGGCTATGTACTTTTATAACGCGAAAATTTACCCCTCGTCTGCGGACTTTATCCCCCACGGCTTTGTCGAAGCGGAGGACGGCAAAATTATCCGAGTGTCGGGCGGTACTCCCCTTAAAATCGGCGAGGGGGACGTGGACGTTCACGGCTTGCGGCTCTACCCGGGGTTTGTGGACATTCACACCCATATGGGACTTATCGGCGACGGTCAGGGCGCGGAGGGGGAGGACGTGAACGAGGACAGCGACCCCGTTACCCCTCATCTGCGGACGGTAGACGGTCTTTGCCACCGTGACGGCTACTTCGCCGACGCGGTACGGGCGGGGGTGACCTGCGTTGTGACGGGGGTTGGCTCGTCCAACCCAATCGGGGGCGACCTTATCGCGGTGCACACGGCGGGGCGTTCGGCGGACGAAATGCTTATCAAACGGGTAGGCATTAAGTTCGCGCTGGGTGAGAACCCCAAGTCCACCTTTGCCGACAAGGACGCCGCCCCCGTGACGAGAATGGCGACGGCGGCGGTTATCCGCGAGGCTCTTTTCAAAGCGCAGCGTTATCGGGCGGACAAAATTTCAGCCGAGGAGAACGGAGAAAATCCCCCCGAATTCGATATGAAGTCCGAGGCGTTGATACCCCTGCTGAACGGGGAACTTAAGGCGCATTTCCATTGCCACCGCGCCGATGATATTCTGACGGCGGTGCGCATTGCGGAGGAATTCGGGCTTGAGTACGTGCTTATCCACTGCACCGAGGGGCATTTTGCCGCCGATATACTGGGTGAAAAGGGCGCGGCGGCGGTTGTGGGACCCATACTCTGCGACAGGGGCAAGCCCGAGCTTGCGGGGCAGGTTTTGGAGAACGGGGCTGTACTTTCGGCAAACGGCGTGCGGGTTGCGGTGTGTACAGACCACCCGGAAACGCCCATTCAGTACCTGCTCACAAGCGCGGCGTACTGCGTAAAAGCGGGACTGCCCCGAGCCGAGGGCATACGTGCGGTAACGAGCACCGCCGCCGAAATCGCGGGGATAGGCGACCTTGTGGGGGACATCGCCCCGGGTTTAAGCGCGGATTTCGCCCTGCTTGACGGCGACCCGTTCGACATTATGACCAACGTGAGAATGACGGTAATAAAAGGCGAAATCGCCTTTTCAATTAATAATTAATAATTAATAATTAATAATTTTACGGCAGACCGTTTGTCTTTTCCCTAAAATTTAATTTGTTTTAATTGTTAATTAATAATGTGTTTGTAGGGGCGGGGTCTCCCCGCCCGCAGGTATGTGACAGCGGGACGGGAAACCCGTCCCCTACAAATTGTGTCAAATGTAATTGCATAAAATAATTATTAATTATTAATTATTAATTATTAATTTTATCAAGCTGTTCCCGTATTTTATCCATTTGAGAATACCCCAGCGCCTCGGCGGTTTTGTAAGCCTCGTCCGACTTTTCGGGCTCTATCTCCATGGCGTAGGCAATGGCAAGGAACGCGTAAATATCGGCTTTGCCCGGGTCGAGCTGCTGCGCTCTTTCAAGGTACTCCACCGCGGAGACAGGCTTGCCCCTCTCGATGTAGGACGCCCCAAGGCTCAGATAAAACGGCGCGTAGTCCCGGGTATCGTACTTCAAAGCCTCGTCGTAGCATTCGTACGCCTTTTCGTTGTCCCCCAAACGCTTGTAAGCCGCGCCCATGTTCACCCAAGCCCTGAAGTACTCGGGGACGGTTTGCGTGCACTTTTGCAGATAAGCGATTGCCTTTTCGTAATCGCCCAATTGCAGGTAACAATTGCCGATAATGTAAAAATATTCCTCTTGTTTGAAATTTTTCAGATTTTCGGTATCTATGTCCAAAAAACCCTCCAAAGCCTCGCTGTATTTTTTCTGCGAGTAAAGTTTTTTGTACTTCCGCGCAGCCGCGTCCTCGTTGCAGGCGGTGAGGGTCAGGGTCAAAGCCAAAGCCGCAAGCAGGGCGGCGATTTTTTTGATTTTCATTAAAACCATTCCTTTCGGAGCAATTTACTGTAATTATTATAGCACAATTCCCCCGCCCGTGTCAATAAAATTAATAATTAATAATTTTTTGCACAAATTATCTGCACTTTTTCCCGACCCCGAAAATTCACATAAAAATAAGGCTGCACCCGCCGCGCAGCCCTATTATAGTTACCGCCTTTACTCGTAATCCCCGTAAAGCTCAGAATCATACGCTCCGTCAAAAATCCAGGCGAAGTCGTTTACAATGCTTTCACCGAAAGCGTTAAGCTCCTCTTCGGTAATGTCAAGGAACTCGCCCTGCGCGTCAAGCGCGGAAATCTCCCCGCCCTTTTTAACGTCCACATTAACCTTCGGCGAATAGGACACCTCGCCCTCGCCGTAGCTCGCGTACACCTTGTCAACCGTCAGATTTAACGCGTTTCCGCTTGCGCTTACCGTACCGTCAACGCCCGCTGTTACCGTACCCATAATATCAAGTGACAGGCTGTAACTGCCGTCGTTTTTCTCGGCGGTCAGCGTGAAAAGCTCCGCGCTTTCGCCGCCGGAAGTCATGTTCGCCTTGACGGTTGACGACGTGTCGGTGTGAGTAACGTCCATAACAATTTCCGTGCTCTCCCCCTCGGCGGTTACGTAAAGGGTATGGGTCTGTTTCTCAGCCGCGGCGGGGTCAGCGCCGAAAACGGAGTTAAGTTTCACTTCGGCGGTCTTGCCCTCGGCGGCGGCGTTTACGGAAATATCCGACTGCATAAGCATATGAGTTTTGGCGTTCACATAATAAACCGCGTCAACGGTTAAATTCTCAATATCCGCCATAGCCCCGTCAAGCTGCGCCCTGAATTCCTCTTCGCTCATGCCCGACATTTCGGAACTGAATTGACCGTCCTCGGCGGCAATGTCGGCGTACCTGTCCAAAAAGTCTTTAATCTGTTCTTTGGTGACGCTGTATGTAACAACGTTCGCCTTGACCGTCTCGCCGCCTACCGTAATATCGGCGTTCTCTTCGGTTACGGGTGAAAGCCCGTCCCGAAAGTCCTCGGTAAGTTTTCGGTACTTATCGCCGCTTTCGGACGTCCCCGCCGCCGCTGCCGAAATCACTTCGGCGTACTCCGCGAAAATGTCGTAGTCCTCTTGGCTCAGTTCATAGACCGAACCCGACCCCGGAGCGAATATGGACGCCGCCAGTCTTTCCGCCATGCCCTCGAGGGTAAGGTCGTAAATGTGACTTCCCGATTCGCCCACCGTACCGAATTTCATACCGCTTTCGTCGCCGTAAAGATAAATCTGAGCGGAATTCCCCTCGCCGTTTGAAATTGTGTACAGTTGGGACATCGCGTCCTCTTTGGTTTCGCACACGCCGCTGAAGGCAATGCCCTCAACCTCAAAGCCGAGGCTGAACGAGCCGTCCCCCAAAGCCTGTTCGATAATCTTGCTTTCCTCGGCAAAGCCAAAGCCGCCCATAGCCTCCATAGTGTTTTCCACAGCGAGGTCAACATAGTCGGCGGGGCTTTCCTTAAGCATTTTCCCGTAATTTTCGCAGCCCGACAGCGACAGCATGCCCGCCGCGCAGAGGATAGAAACCGCGGCGGTTTTCGCCGCTTTAAAAATTTTACTCATAGTGATTACTTCCTTAAATACAGCGTCAATCTTTTAGATTGCAAAATTAATTATACCGCAAATATCCCGTTTTGTCAAGCGGGGAGTTTTATTTTTGCCGGAACTGTCGGCTGTTCTGTTATTTGGCGTGTTGTTTTGTTTGCAGGGTTGTTTTACAGTATGTATGTTTTATTTGGTTTTGTATACTGCGGGATTGGTTACTGCGCGAGTTACTTTCCGTAGGGGCGGATACGGGATACGTCCCTGCAACTGCACATTTCCAAAATTTGTATGGGACGTGAGAACTGCCTCCTGCAGCGTACAAAAAATTCTTAATTGTTAATTTTTAATTAACAATTGTGCAAAACGCCGAAAAACGCCTTGCCCGTTCGGTAAAAATATGTAATAAAAATTATCCGAAAAGGCTTTTATTTTGCGCCGAAATATGGTATAATAGTAATGTTGTGAAAACTTGTATAAAAAATTCAGCGTATTAAATCAATTATCCGTTTGTTACTCTGCAATAAATTTATCGGCGCTTTCGCCGGTTTGGGAGAGAGAATTTACTTTGGAAAAGTTTATTATAAAAGGCGGCCGCAGACTTAATGGGGAAGTCGAAATCAGCGGCGCGAAAAACGCGGTTGTGGCTATTATTCCCGCCGTCATTCTTTCGGACGAACCCTGCGTCCTCGAAAACGTGCCCAATATCAGCGACGTTTCGATAAGCCTGCGTATCCTCTACGAAATGGGCGCAAGCGTCATTTTTATCGACAAGCATACCGTCAGAATCGACGCCACGGGCATTACAGACCCTATCGTACCCTACGAAATGGCTAAGCATATGCGCGCCTCATATTATTTTTTGGGGACGCTCCTGGGAAAATTCGGGCGCGCCCGCGTTTCCATGCCCGGAGGCTGCTATTTGGGCGACAGACCCATCGACCAGCACCTTAAAGCGTTTACCGCGCTGGGAGCGACCTGTACCATTGACCACGGTATGGTGGACATTCAGTCCGAAAACCTTTACGGTACTCAAATTTATTTCGACATGGTAACCGTGGGCGCGACCATAAACGCCATGCTGGCGGCTGTCAAAGCCACGGGTATGACCGTCATCGAAAACGCCGCGAAAGAACCTCATATTGTCGACCTTGCCAACTTCCTCAACTCAATGGGGGCGGACATTATGGGCGCGGGTACGGACGTTATAAAAATCAAGGGCGTAAAGCGGCTTAAGGGTACGTCTTACGCGATAATTCCCGACCAGATCGAGGCGGGTACTTTCATGGCTGCCGCGGCGGCGACGCGGGGCAACGTGCTGATAAAAAACGTTATACCAAAGCATTTGGAAAGCATTACCGCAAAGCTTGCGAAAATCGGCGTGAACGTGGAGGAATTCGACGAAAGCGTGAGGATTTCGGTGGACGGTCCGTTGGTGAAAACAAGCGTAAAGACCATGCCCCACCCGGGTTTCCCCACGGATATGCAGCCGCAGATTTCCACCCTGCTTTGCCTTGCGGAGGGAACGAGCATTGTTACGGAGGGAATTTTTGACAACCGTTTCAGATATGTGGACGAACTGCGGCGAATGGGCGCGGATATTTCCGTGGACGGAAAAGTCGCCGTAATCGAGGGCGTTGGGCAGCTTATGGGCGCGCCCGTTACAGCCCCCGACCTGCGGGCGGGAGCGGCTCTTGTTATCGCGGGGCTTGCCGCAAGAGGCGTTACCGAGATAGAGGACATTTACCACATCGAGCGGGGCTATGAAAACTTTGAGGATAAACTGCGGGGCATAGGCGCGGATATTGTTAAGAAAACCGTCCCGGGAGCCGCGGCGAGGAAAGCGGTTGTGTAGATTAATTAATAATTATTTTATACAACCTTATTACAAAAATTTTGTAGGGGACGGGTTTCCCGTCCCGCTGTCACGTACCTCGGGCGGGGAAACCCCGCCCTTACATACGGTTTATAAATTAACAAACAAAAAAACCGTTCCCTATTTGGGAACGGTTTTTGTTTCGCTCAGTACTTCACGCCGTTAAGTTTTTTGGCAAGCTGAGACTTCTTTCTCGCAGCCGCGTTCTTGTGAATGATGTTCTTGGCGGCAGCCTGGTCAACCTTTTTAATCGCCAGACGAATTGCAGCCTCGCTGTCGGACGCTTTCGCGGCGCAGGCGGCGTCGGCTTTCTTAATCACCGTTTTAAGGTTGGACTTTACAGCTTTGTTCTGCATAGTCTTTGTGTTGATAACCTTTACTCTTTTTTTCGCAGATTTAATGTTAGGCATAATAATTCTCCTTAATTTTTGTATGTTTATTTATTTTCAGCGGACAGAACCCGACACGGGCGGTTCTGCCAAACGGACGTAATGACCCCGTCCGTACTCATGCGCGGATTTTGTTTAACAGTACGGCTGCTCTAACAAAAGCGCACACAATAAGCTTACCTATAATATTACCATTTTTTCGTACTTTTTTCAATAGGCAACTTAAAAAAATACAGAAAATTTTTCAAGGCGTTTTTGAACATTTTGCACAAGGGGGACGTTTTTACCTCTTCTCATCGGAAAACTTAGCCCAGGCAAATCCCATAATAAGCCAGAAATACGGCGCGGAGGTTACCGCGCTGGCGCTGAAAAACGCCTGTACCCAGTACGCAAGAACCGTCACAAAAACCGCCGCCTTAAACCATTTGCTCCTGTCGGCGGAAAACTCCCTCACGCCCTTGAAAAGCCGTACAGCCGTCATAACCAGCAGCGCAAGGTACGCCGCCAGCGACGGTATGCCCCTCGTCGCCGCAATGTAAAGATACTCGTTGTAGCTCTTGTCGACGCCGTTTATCAAAAGCTCCTCCCGCGCCTGCTGATACATCGCCATGCGGTCGGGACCCACCCCAAGCAGCGGGTGGTCTTTAATAAGCCTGAAACTCCGCTCCGCGCCGATTTTCCAGAGGGAATCGTCGTTTCCCATAGCCGCGCCGTAGGTTATAAACAGGTTATTGTAGGAGTCCGTAAAGGCGATAGACTTGTCACGCAGGTATATCCCCTGCAAAGCGAACACCGCTCCGAAAATTACCGCAAAACTCAAAACCGCCGCCGCCAGACGTTTGCGGGAGCTTTTCAGCAGACCCGTCTCAAACCGTACCCCGCCTTTGTTTGCGGCAAACTCGGTTACCGCCGTGAACAGCAGTACCGCTCCCATGCCGATAAGCGGCACAAGGGATGAGGTAAAAAGCCCCGTCATAAAGAATAAAGCCGCCCCGCAGCCGTAAACCCGCGCCCTGACAACATTTTCGCTGTACAGCGCACCGGTCAGCGCGACGCCGAAAACTACCGTCAGAAACGAGCCGTATATTATCGGGTTCTCGGAAAGTCCGCTTGAAAGGTGCACATTCTTTAAAAGCAGCAGCGCGGGCAGCATTCTGAATTTTGAGGGAAATCCCCAAGGGATATGCTGCATTACCGCGACAGCCGCGCCGATAATGCCCGCGCCCACCAGAACGTCCATTACCCTTTGCACCGTGCCGTACCTCATAGCCGACGCGGCAAGCAGGAATATTCCCAAATAGGCAAATATTGACAGCAGCCCCTCGTACCGCCCCTGCTCGCCCAGCATGGCGGTATTTACGCTGTCGCTGCTGCCCCCCGCGAAAACCACCCGGTAGTAGGAGGCGAAAGCCAGTACCGCCAGCGCGATAACGGGGAAAACCGCGGGGTTGTCCTTAAAAGCGACGTCCTTCCTCATCAGCAGCGCGACGTAAAAGAGCAGACAGGAAAACCCCGCCGCGTACAAAAACGCTCCGAACGCCCAGTTTGTCTTTTCGCTGAACGTCATCACCGCCGCGCCGACAAAGGGTATCAGCACCGCCCCGCAAAGTAGTACCGTTATCCATTTCCTGACAGTTTCGTATTTCATATTCAAAATAAAATTTGATTTCTCGGTTGTTCCGAATATTGTCTTTGGCACTTTTTACCACCCTTTCCTTTTGATAATTAATAATTGTGGTGTCGGCGTTGCCGACGATTTTTAATTTACTGTTTAAAAAAATATTAATCGGTTTGTTGAACAAGGAACGGTTTGTAAAAATTATCAATTAATTTCACAAAAATGTATAACCTTCGCCGGGCACGCCGCCGCGCATTTCCCGCAGGCGGTGCACTTGCTGTAGTCAATCCTCGCCAAATTGTTTTCAACGTGTATCGCCCCGTTCTCGCACTTTTTCTCGCAGAGCTTGCAGCCGAGACAGCCGCTTTTGCACACGCTGCGGACGATTTTTCCGATGTCCGTGGAGGAGCAGCGCACGTCGATTTTTTTGTCGATGTCCCGCAGAACTATCAGCTTGTCGGGACAGGCTTTCGCGCAAAGTCCGCAGCCCACGCACTTCGTTTTGTCGACACGGGCAAGACCGTCCTTGATGAAAATGGCGTTCTGCGGGCAGACCTTTGCGCAGTCCCCAAAGCCGAGACAGCCGTGTGTGCAGACCTCCGAGCCGTTGTAGAAACGGTTCGCCGCCTTGCAGGACTGCACCCCCTGAAAGACGAATTTGCTTTCCGTGGCGTGGCAGTCGCCGCTGCACAGCACCACCGCGATTTGAGGTACTACAGCCATTTCCTCCATGCCCATAACGGCGGATATTTTTTTGGCGCACTCCGCGCCCCCGGGCTTGCACATATTTGTGGGAACGCCGTTCTTGACTATCGCGCTTGCGTAGTCAGCGCAGCCCGAAAATCCGCAGGCTCCGCAGTTTACCTGAGGGAGAATTTCGTTCACCGCCTCAATGCGCTCGTCGGTTTTAACCTCGAAAATTTTTGAGCAGACGGTGAGCAGAACTCCCGCCGCCAAACCTATCGCGCCGAAAATCAACATCGGCAAAATGTATGTTGACATTTTTCTAATCAATCCTTTCCTGTCAGTTGACAGTGTATAGTTGATAGTTGACAGTTTTTACAAACAGTTACTTTTTAATTTTCAATTATAAAATAACGTTTTTGTAGGGGCGGATTCTATATCCGCCCGTGTGTTCCGAAACCGTTACGGCGGGACGGGAAACCCGTCCCCTACAGAATTACCCGAATAAGCCCGCAAACCCCATAAAGCTGACGGACACTATCGACGCCGCTATCAGCGTGGCGGGAACGCCCTTAAACGTCTCGGGGACGTTCGCCGCGTTCACCCGTGAACGCACCCCGCTGAAAATTATCAGCGCGATTGAAAATCCCAGACCCGCGCCAAGGGAATTTACCACCGACTGACCGATGTTGTAGCCGCTGTCCGTGTTGAGTATTGTCACGCCCAGCACCGCGCAGTTGGTTGTAATAAGCGGCAGGAACACTCCCAGCGACTTGTAAAGCGCGGGGACTTTCTTTTTCAAAATCATTTCCACCAGCTGTACGAAAAGCGCGATTATCAGAATAAACGCTATTGTTTTAAGGTACTCAAGCTCCATCGGCACGAGTATCAGCGTGTAAATCGGGTAGGTGCACAGCGTGGCGCAGACCATTACAAAAGTTACCGCCGCGCCCATGCCCACCGCGCTGTCAAGCTTTTTGGACACCCCAAGAAACGGGCATATTCCCATAAATTTTGAAAGCACGAAATTGTCCGTAAGCATTGCGCTGAGTAAAATTACTATCAAACTTTTCATTTAGCCGCAGCCTCCTTTGTTTCCTCATTTTGGTAGCTGGGGCAGCTTGCCGCGTTGGGGCAGTTTGCGCAGCCAACCTGTTGGGGCGGCTTTCTGTTGGCGATTTTGTTTACCGCGGCGATAAGTACCCCAAGGGTGAAAAATCCTCCCGCGGGCATTATGAACATACCCATTGTTACGGGCAGGTGCAAATCCATGCCGAACCACTGACCCGTGCCGATTATTTCACGGACAGAACCCATTGTAAACAGGGCGAGGGTGAAACCAAGTCCCATGCCGATTGCGTCCAGAACCGAGGGCAGGAATTTGTTTTTCGAGGCGAAAGCCTCCGCACGCCCGAGGATAATGCAGTTCACCGTGATGAGGGAAAGGAACAGCCCCAAGCGGTCGTAAAGGTCGGGGAGATAGCCTTTCATAAGGAACTCGATAAGGGTTACAAAGCTTGCGATTACCACAATAAAGCAGGGCAGCCGCACCGCTTTGGGAATAACGTTTTTCAGCAGGGAAATAACCGCGTTTGAGCAGATAAGCACAAAGGTGGTTGCAAGTCCCATGCCGATGCCGTTCGAGGCGGACACCGTAACCGCCAGCGTTGGGCACATTCCAAGCAGGGTAACGAGGGTGGGGTTTTCTTTTATAATGCCCTTTGTAAGCTCGTAAAGATTGCCTTTTTTTGCCATTACTCATTCGCTCCTTTCATTTCCTCGTATGCCGACAGGGCGGTTTTCACGGCGGTGTACATTCCGTTTGAGGAGAACGTCGCGCCGCTTATGGCGTCAAGGGTAAAGCCGCTCCCCGAGGAATTGTTTACAGCCGCGTCCAATTTCAGGCGGTTGATTTCCTCACGAGTACCCCACACCGCTTTCGCTTTGGCGGACGTTTCCGCCGTTTCGGGGGACACAGTGTCGCCGTACAAAACGCCGATAAACTGATTTCGGAAATCCTCTCCCTGCACCTTAGTGCCGACCCCGGGGGTTTCCCCGATAGTCATAACCGAAACGCCGTTCACCGCGCCGCTTTCGTTAAGCCCCACAAGGACGTGAAGTCCCCCGGAGGAGTAGCCGTCGGCGGTAATTTCAAAAGCGGTATTCGCGCCGTCGGAAAGCACGGAAGTTACCCCGTCGTAAGTAAGCACCGTACCGTCGGCGTTTTTAAGCATTTCAAAGCCCTCGGCAGAGCCGTACACCTCGGTAAGCCCCGCCGTAAGTTTTTCGGTAATGACCCCCGTTGTGTCAACGTAGGTCGCCTCGTAAGCCATAACCAGCAGTCCGCAGGTTATAATACAAATTAAAGTAAGCACCAAAGGCGGCTTTATTTTTTCTTGGAACATTATTTAGTACCCCCATTCTTTACAGTTTTCGCGCCCAGCGGCGTTAACCTCGTCAGCCTGTCGATGTAGGGCGTAAGCAAATTCATAAGCAAAATCGAGAAGGACACGCCCTCGGGGTAACTGCCGAAAGTCCGTATAATAAAGGTTATAAAGCCGCAGCCTATGCCGAAGATTATTTTGCCCTTTGTTGTGACGGGCGTGGTGGCGTAGTCGGTCGCCATAAAGAACGCGCCGATGAGAAGTCCCCCCGCAAGAACGCCGTACGCCGTTTCAACAAGACTGCCCGTGGCAATAAGTGTAAACAGCGCAAACGAGCCTATGTACGCAACAGGCGTTGCGGGGGAAATAACCCGGGCTATCATCAGGAAAAGTCCGCCCGCGATAAGAGCCGCCGCGCAGGTCTCGCCTATGCAGCCTCCCGTTTCGCCGAAAAACATTTCTCCCAAAGTGAACGGGGACATTTTGTACGCCGTGCCGTTCGCCGTGTAGTCAAGCCAGCTTGCGGCGAGAGGGGTCGCGCTTGTTTCCGCGTCCACCACGCTTGTGTACCAGTAAGGCTTTACCCAGTTTGACATCTGCCCCGAGAACGACAGCATAAGCACAATTCTCGCGGCGATTGCGGGGTTTGCGAAGTTCTGACCGATACCGCCGAAAAGCTGCTTGACGATAACGATTGCCACAAAGCTGCCGATTATGGGAATGTAGAAAGGCACGGTTGCGGGCAGGTTCATGCCCAAAAGCAGTCCCGTAACAATTGCCGACAGGTCTCCTACCGTCTGTTTGCGCTTGGTGACAACGTTGAACAGAGCCTCAAAAATTATCGAGCAGGCAATGCAAAGCGCAAGCACTCCCGCCGCCCGAGGTCCGAAAAACACGCAGCCTGCCGCCGCCGCAGGGACAAGGGCGATTATTACCGCAAGCATTATTTTTGTTGTTGACATTTCCGTCGCGCGGTGTGGCGACGGGGAAACGAATAGTCCTTTCAAATTAAATCAAATCCTTTTCTGTAATTTATATGGTGTAACGCGTTACTTTCTTGGAATTAACGCCTTTGCAAGCTGATTTATTTCCGCAAGGGGACGGTGGGCGGGACAGGCGTAGGAACAGCAGCCGCAGTTCATACAGAGGGTGACTTTCAGCTTTTTCAGCTCCTCAACGTCTCCCGCGTTGTAGGCGTTTTCAATCATCACGGGCATGAGGTTCAGGGGGCAGGTGCGCACGCATCTTCCGCAGCGTATGCACGCCGTTGTTTCGGGGAGTTTGCCCTCCTTAAACGCCAAAATCGCGTTGTTATTTTTTACCACAGGCTGGTCGGTGTCGTACAGGCAAATGCCCATCATAGGTCCGCCGTACAGAACCTTTTTCGCGCCCTCCGCGCCGCAGTACGCCAAAAGCTCCGAAACCCTTGTGCCGATTGGTACGAAATAGTTCCCCGCGTTTTTCGTCACGGCGTTGCCGTCGATAGTTATGCGGCGTTTAACCAAGGGCATACCGTTTCGGGTGTAGCGGTAAATACTGGCAACGGTTGAGACGTTCATAACCATTACCCCTTGATTGGCGGGAAGTTCCCCCTCTGCCACAATGCGGTTCGTGGCGGAGAAAATGATAACCTTTTCCGCCCCCTGGGGGTAGGACGAGGGCAGGGTCACAATGTCAATGGACTTTATATCGGCGGTTTTCTGCTCCATAAGCTTGATAGCGTCGGGCTTGTTGTCCTCGATGCAAAGTTTACAAAGAGGAATACCGCAGTATTTCTGTACCAAAAGTATACCCTCTATAATATCGGAACTGCTTTCCATAAGCTCCCGATAGTCGCTTGTTATGTAAGGCTCGCACTCGGCGGCGTTGATGACGAGAGTGTCGATAGGGGTCTTTACCGCGTCAAAATTCAGCTTGATGTGGGTGGGGAAACCCGCTCCCCCCAAGCCCGTCAGACCGCTTTCCCGCACCGCCGCTATAAG
Source organism: Ruminococcus sp. (assembly GCA_023665505.1). Taxonomy (GTDB): domain Bacteria; phylum Bacillota; class Clostridia; order Oscillospirales; family Ruminococcaceae; genus RGIG8773. The sequence goes on along the minus strand of JAMPDU010000071.1, from coordinate 979 downwards.
GGACTGCTTGTCGGTTATTTCGGGTATCGACAGGTCGGGACAGACCGTCTGCAAGCCGTCCGTTTCGATAACAACCGCCTCGCACACCGCGCCGTTGGAAAGCAGGAAGTCCTCCACCGCCGTGACCGTACCCGAAACCGAGGAGTGGACGGGGGCGGACATAAACGCGTCCGTGTCGCCGATTTTCTGCCCCACGGTGACCGTATCGCCCTTTTTGACAATGCATTTGCAGGGCGCGCCCATATGCTGTGACATAGGTATCACCACGCTTGCGGGCAAAGGGAACTCGGCTGTTTCACAATCCCGGGTATTTTTGTTGTGGTGCAGCTTTATACCGTTAAGTTTGCTCATTTTAAATCTCCTTTTTGTATATTTATTTAAATGATTTACCATATGTAAATTTTGCGGTGCAAAAAATTATGTTTACAATCAAAAAATTTTATGCTATAATAAAGGTAACGCAGGTTTGCGGGAGGAGGGATATGTATGAATGATAAAGAAATCTTAAACGCCCTTATAGACAAGTACGTCGACTTGCAGAGGATAATAACGTCCAAGGACGCGAAAGGCGAGGCTGAATACCAATTAAAGGTAATAAAAGGCAAGCTCGAATCAATGGGCGTTGTCACCACCGATTTTGAAATAAAGCGGGAGGACTGACAGGCGGTGCATTTTTGCACCGTTTTTTTATTCTTGCCTCTTGCCTCCGGAAACTCTTGCCTCTATGAGGGGCAGAGTTGCTTTCAGCACAATCCCCGTAAAAATCCCCGTCCCCACCGAGGCGAAAATCAGCACGGGCGCGTAGGCGAAAACATACGCCGTTTTCAGCAGTACCGCCGCCGCAAGGAGCTGTCCCGCCGAGTGGGAAACCGCCCCCAGTACGCTTGCCAAAATATAGGAACAGCCCGTTTTGCGGAACAGCAGAGCCGTCGCCAAAAACGCCGCCGCGCCGCCGCAGAGGGACATTCCCCCCGCCGTA
>JAMPDU010000070.1 GCA_023665505.1 Ruminococcus sp. | reverse complement strand
AACTTAACCGCCTTGTCCCCGCACACGGGACAGTATTCCGGCAAGCTGTAGGGCACGGAATTTTCCCCGTGAGACACGGAACGCAGCACCTCGGGAATAATATCCCCCGCTTTCCGCACCACAATTCTGTCGCCTATGCGAATATCCTTTTCCGTGATAAATTCCTGGTTGTGCAGCACCGCGCGGCTCACGCTCGTTCCCGCCAGCAAAACAGGCTCGAACACCGCCACGGGAGTTATCGCCCCTGTCCTGCCCACGTTTACCTCAATGTCAAGCAGAGTGGTTTCCTTTTCCTCGGGTGGGAATTTGTACGCAACCGCCCATTTGGGGACTTTCGCCGTCGCCCCCATTCTTTCCCGCAGGGCGAAATCGTCGATTTTTATTACCACGCCGTCAATGTCAAAGCTGTACTCGCTGCGCATATTGCCTATGTGGTTGATACGCTCCTCAATCTCGGCATAGCTTTCCGCCTGTTTGTAGTCGGCAATCACCTTAAATCCGAGACTTTTCAGATAATCCAGCGACTGCTTGTGTGAGGTAATTTCCGCCCCCTCTATCTGCTGAATGTTAAACACGAAAATGTCAAGTCCCCTCTCGGCGGCAATTTTGGGATTTTTCTGCCGCAAAGACCCCGCCGCCGCGTTACGGGGATTTTTAAAGGGCGTTTCGCCGTTGTCCTCCTGCCGCTCAACGAGTTTGAGGAACGTCTCACGGGGCATATAAACCTCTCCCCTGACCTCCAAAAAGACGGGGGCGTTTTTCAGTTTAAGCGGTACGGATTTTATTGTTTTAAGGTTTGCGGTAACGTCCTCGCCGATAAAGCCGTCCCCACGGGTTGAACCGCGGATAAAATCGCCGTTCTCATACTCCAGCGACACGGAAAGCCCGTCAATTTTCGGCTCTACAACATACACGGGCTTTGCCTCCGCCTCTTCGCACCGCTCTGTAAAGGCTTTCACCTGTTCAAAGGAGAAAACGTCCTGCAAGCTTCCCATCTGAACGCGGTGTTCCACCTTTTCAAAAAGGTTAAGAGCCTCGCCGCCCACCCGCTGGGTTGGAGAATTTTTGTCCGCCAGCTCGGGGTACTGCTCCTCCAGACCTTTCAGCTCCTGCATAAGCATATCGTAGGTGTAGTCGTCCACCGTGGGGTTGTCCAGCACATAGTAGCTGTAGTTGTGCCCCTCGATTTCCTCCCGGAGTTTTTTCACTCTGTCAATAACATTCTGTTCCATAAAATCACTTCCATTTCTAAAACTTTAAATACCAAAAAACAGCAAATTCCTCATTATTAAAATTTCTATAAAGCATAGTATTTACCGAACCGATAACAAAACCGCATTTTGCATAGAAACGGCACGCCAATAAATTATTGTCCTGCGTTTCCAGCGCCAAGCCCTTCAGGTCGGATTTTTTTGCCCATTCAACCGCCGTCTGTATCAAGCTTGTGCCTATCCCTTGTCCCCTGAACGGTTTTGCAACACAAATATCCTCAATAAAGGCATATTCATTCCAATCTCTTTTTAACACAATTTGTCCCGCACATTCCATATCGGAATATGCAAAGAAAACCGCTTTTTCCGAGTTGTCTGTATACGTATCACAATCAAAATCGCCGTTCCGATACTCTTTTACATACGGATTTTCATACAGCTCTTCCGTATATGTCCATTTCCCGTCGTAAAACATCGGCTTTATTTTTCCTATAATATCAAACGGCTGATTTGCCTTGTTTATATCCACTGCATTTTGCCGGTTTATTTTTACAATTTCCATACCGCACGATTACCTCTATTCAACAATTTTAGGACTTAATATTATTTAATTAAATTTAAAGCAAAATCGTAACATTCCTCATCGGTTACTTCAAAATCGGGCGTTATTCCGTCGGTATCGAAGGTCTCACCCGCGCCGTTTCCCATTAAGGACGATACGAAAATTACAGCGTGACCGTCGTCATATTTTTTGTAGCCGAAGGAAAAATTCTTTCCGTAGGTTTTTGAACCGACTGCCGAAACCTTATCACCGAAGTCCGACCGCATACAGAAAATCATTGCCTCGGAGGAGCTTGCGGTTTCCTCGTTGCACAGAAAAACAAGCCTGTCAAAATCTATTATTTTCTCCGTTTTTGACTTATATTCAACGGTATTTTTATCGCTGACCTCCGTCAAAACAATTGCGTTTTTTTCGTAAAAAAGCGATAAGATTTTCGACAGCTCGTCCAAACCGCCGCCTGTGTTGTCCCGCAGGTCTATGACAAATTTATCGGAGCTTTTCAAAACATCCGAATATTTCATCAATTCCCTGTATGTATAACCGTCTGTAAAATCGCTTAGTTTAATGTAACAAACGCCGTTTTCATCGGTATTAACTTCCACCGCGCCGGGTTCCCCGATAATATTCGCAACCTTTTCGGAATCCTCTTTGCTGAATATTGTATTGTACTTAGCGATTTTTTCAGGCTCGTAACCGTTTATATCGTCAAAAACAAGCTTGTAAACATAATTGTCAAAATTTTCAAAAGAACCCTCATCGTAAACATCGCCCAGCTTTGCCCGCATCGCCTTGTCAAGATTTTCTTGTGAATAATAGTATTCCGTAAAACAAAATTTCATATTGTTCAGCTTGTCGCCGTTAAAATAGACGCGCTTGACCAAAAGAATTATTATCACAAGCATAACGCCGATAATAAAAGCGTAAACATTGTTTTGGCTTTTACGCTTTTCCTTTTTCCCGAAAATCGGCTTTTCGGACTTTGTTTCACTTTCGCGCGGTTTCGTATTCATAAGAGCAACTCCTTTTATTCAACAATTTTAGGACTTAAAAATCCCGACAACCTCCGAAATCCCGTCAACGGTAAAATCGGGCTTGAACCGCACTAAATCAACATTCCCTCTGCCGAACCAGCCCTGCCGTACCCAAACCGTACACATTCCCATTTCGGCGGCGGGTTCAATATCATTGTCAAGCCTGTCCCCCACCATACAAGCCTCCTCCGCCGTACAGCCCGCACGCCGCAGCGCAAGCTCAAATATACGCGTATCGGGCTTTTCGACGCCCTCCTCCGCCGAGGAAATTATCACATCAAAATATTCCCGTATTCCAAATTGTACCAAACGTTCCTCCGTACCCGCGCTTTGGTTTGCAATTATTCCCAGCTTGTAACTGTCGCTTAGTTCCCGCAAAACATTCGGCGTTTCGGGGTACAGCTTTTCAAGCTCTTTCGCCCACTTTACCTTTTTAAGTCCGAATTTTTTCACGGTATCCTTATAGAACAGCCCGTTGACGGAGGCAAAATACTCCATTTGCCCGTAAAACTCCTCTTTTGAGGGCGCGTTCACCTGTTTCAGCGTTTCCTCCGCGCGAAACTCTATGCAGTCCGTTTCGTCTATAAGGGTTGAACCCAAATCGAAAAATATCCGTTTAATATTGTTCATAAAAACCTCCGCACTCCCCCGAAAATTTGAATTTAACGTATTCTCTCGGTATTTGTAATATTAAATCCAACTTTTTCATACAGTCTTAAAGCTTTTTCATTCCATTTAGCAACATGCAACAAGATAGGCTCATTACTGATTTGGCGAATACGGCTCATTCCCCATAATAAAAGTTGTTTTCCGTATCCTTTATTTTGAAATTTCTTATTAACTATTAAATCATCTATTTCATTTCCATAACATGCGATAGAACCAATAATTTCCTCCTCACTTATAAGCAAGAAAATATCCTTACATTTTTCACGGATTTGTCTGTAATCGCTTAAAAAATTATACGGCTCAATATCAAGAGCTTTTCGCATTTCATAAAAACAAGCATTATATATTTCCATATATTGTTGAAAATACGTTTGCTCAAAAGGAATACACAAGATATTATTTTTTTCAATATAATCTTTTACATATTTCATTTCATATACAATGATTTCCATATTTTAATCCTTTCTCCGCAAATTCCGATTTATCGGTACATAGTATGCTTTACAACAGGCTACAAAAAATATCGGCAGCCGCCAAAGGCTGAGCCTTTACCCATATTGGCATACTTTACCAATATGGGTAAATTGCTCCCACGGGTAACAATACTTCCGTACCCTTACCTGCCCGAATAACGGCTGCCGTTTTCTTGAATTTTACTTTTTAAGAGTAACCGCGTACTTGACCTTTTCCGCAATATTTTCCGCGGAAAGCCCGAACTCTTTCAGCAAGTCCGCCGCGGGACCCGAATGTCCGAAAACGTCGTTTACGCCCACCTTAATCACGGGAACGGGACAGCACTCCGTAACCGCGTCCGCAACGGCAGAGCCAAGTCCGCCGATAACGCTGTGCTCCTCGGCTGTAACGATAACCCCCGTTTCCTTTGCCGCCTTGCAAATTATCTCCTTGTCAAGGGGCTTGATAGTGTGGATATTGATAACCCGCGCGGAAATCCCCTCTTTCGCAAGAGTATCCGCCGCCGTCAGAGCCTCGTTTACCATAAGTCCCGTAGCAGCGATAGTAACGTCACTGCCGTCTCTAAGCTGAACGCCCTTGCCAACCTCAAATTTGTACGTATCCTTATCGTTGAACACGGGCACCGCAAGCCGTCCGAAACGAAGGTACACCGGACCGTCAATGTTAATAGCCGCCTCAACAGCCGCCTTTGCCTCAACGTCGTCGGCAGGGTTGATTATCGTCATTCCCGGGATAGTCCGCATAAGGGCAATATCCTCGTTGCACTGGTGTGTCGCGCCGTCCTCGCCCACGGAAATTCCCGCGTGTGTCGCGCCTATTTTAACGTTGATGTGGGGGTAGCCTATGGAATTTCTCACAATCTCATACGCCCTGCCCGCCGCGAACATCGCGAAAGAGCTTGCGAAAACCTTTTTGCCCGTCGCCGCAAGTCCCGCCGCAACGCCCATCATATTCGCCTCGGCAATTCCGCAGTCGATAAACCTTTCGGGACACTTTTTCTTGAAAATCCCCGTTTTTGTCGCCGCAGCCAAGTCCGCGTCAAGAACCACCAAGTCCTCGTATTTATCCGAAAGCTCGGCAAGCGCCTCGCCGTAGCTTTCTCTTGTAGCCTTTTTAACAATATCTGCCATTTTTCGCACTCCCTTTCTTACGCCTGTAATTTTTTCAATTGCTCGTTAAGTTCGTCCATAGCCTGTCGATACTGCTCCGCGTTAGGCGCAGAACCGTGCCAGCCCACTTGATTTTCCATATAGGAAACGCCCTTGCCCTTTGTGCTTGTCTGAACGATAGCCACGGGCTTGCCGTTTATCTTTTCCGCCTCGTCAAAGGCGCGCTCGATGTCGTCGAAATCGTGAGCGTTCATAGTTATAACGTGCCAGCCGAAAGCCTCAAACTTGTCCGTAATGGGCATAGGCGAGCAAACATCGGTGATTTTGCCGTCTATCTGCAAGCCGTTGTTGTCAATAATTGCCACAAGGTTGTCCAGCTTGTTGTGAGCGGCAAACATAGCCGCCTCCCAGACCTGACCCTCCTCGATCTCGCCGTCGCCCAAAATTGCGTAAACCTTGTAAGGCGCGGCGGAAAGCTTTCCGCCCAAAGCCATACCGCAAGCCGCGGAAATGCCCTGCCCAAGCGAACCGGTGCTCATATCCACCCCGGGAGTACCTTTCATATCCGGGTGACCTTGCAGCATCGCGCCGATGTGTCGGAGCTTTTTCAGTTCCTCCTCGGGGAAAAATCCTCTCTGCGCCAGCACGGAATAAAGCGCGGGAGCGCAGTGTCCCTTTGAAAGCACAACCCTGTCCCTGTCGGGCATTTTGGGGTTTTTCGGGTCGACGTTCAGCTTTGCAAAATAAAGATATGTCAGCAAGTCGCTTATTGAAAGCGAGCCGCCGGGGTGTCCCGATTTAGCGTTGTAAACGCCCTCGATTACCCCCATTCTCACCTTGCAGGCTGTTGTTTCAAGCTGTTTTTTGATTGTTGCGTCCATTTTTTACCAGTCCTTTCTATTTTTTCAATTTATCAAGGTAATCTATTGTTTCGGCAATCGCGCCCTCCTCGCAGGTCGCTTTTGTAACGTAATCCGCCGCTTTTTTCACAATTTCACGGGCATTTTGGGGAGCAACGGCAATATCGGCAAACTCAAGCATTTCGATATCGTTGTCGTAATCCCCCGCCGCCGCAACTGTAAAGGTCTCCCACTTTTCAAGCTCCCAAAGCCTTTTCAACGCCGAACCCTTAGTACAGTCTTTCGGCAGACACTCAAACAGAAAATCCCCCGAAATAACAAAACTCGTTCTGTCCCAGCCCCTTGCCGCCGCATAGTCGGAAAGCTCCTTGACCCTGCCACCGCCAATTGAGTACAACACCTTGCACCAGCCGCTCGGCGGAATTTCCTCCAAACTTTTTTCGGTGTAGGGCAAATGGGTCATACTCAAATGGAGCTGTTCCCACTCCGTCATATTGACGGCAAAAATCCCGTCGGGAAGATTGACCTCCACCCCCATTTCGGGAAATTTTTCCATAAGAGCAATTGTGTACTCCCTCGCCGTGTTGTCAATACATTGTTTATACAAAATTTTCTTTTTGTCAACATCATATATAAGTCCGCCGTTGTTGAGAATAACCGGCGCGTCGGGTTTCAGCGGCTCAAAAAACTGTTCCGCCGCTTGAATAATACGCCCCGTGGCGATTGTGAAAATACCGCCGTTCCGCCTGAAATACTCAATCGCGTTAAGGTCTTTTTCGTTCAAAATCTTACTTTGTGGGAGCAAAGTTCCGTCCAAATCGGTGATAAGAACCGTGTTTGAAAATTTCGCCATAAAACATTCCTCATTCAGATAGTTTATTCAGTACATATTTAAAATAATCGGGCAAATCGCTGTCAAATTCATAATATTTTCCGTCTATGGGGTGGACGAACCCTATCTTCTTGGCGTGAAGGCATTGCCCTTTACACAATTTCGAAGACTTCCCGTAAACGTCGTCCCCAAAAACGGAATGCCCAATATACGCCATATGCACGCGGATTTGGTGCGTTCGTCCTGTAAAGAGTTTCAGCCTTACACAGCTGTAATTGCCAAATTCCTCCAAAACCGTATACTCCGTCTTTGCGGCTTTGGAATTTTTCTCGGTAACGCACATTTTCTTGCGGTCGACGGGGTGTCTGCCAATGGGCGCGTCAATAATTCCCGTCCGCTCCTTAAATCTTCCGCAGACCACGGCTTGGTACTCCCGTGTAAAGGTGTGCGCCTTTATCTGTTCCGCAAGCCCCACGTGCGCCTTGTCCGTCTTTGCGACTATCAAAAGTCCGCTCGTATCCTTGTCAATGCGGTGAACTATGCCGGGACGTACCACCCCGTTTATTGAGGAAAGCTGCCCTTTACAGTGATAAAGCAGCGCGTTCACAAGCGTGCCGCTGTAATTCCCTGCCGCGGGGTGAACCACCATACCTTTCGGTTTGTTAACCACCAGCAAATGCTCGTCCTGATAAACGATTTCTATGGGAATATCTTCCGCAGCAACGTCAAGCTCCGTCGGCTCGGGAACTTCCACAGCTATAAAGTCCCCAACCTTTACAGAGTAGCTTTTCGCCGCAGACTTGCCGTTCACCGTGATTTTCCCCTCCCCGATGAGCTTTTGCAGCGTCGACCGTGACAAATCGCAGTCCTGCTCGGAAATCCACTTGTCAATGCGTATTCCCCCGCCGCTTTCCACCGTGTACTCAAGTCTGTTCATTGGCTTGTTCCTTTTCGGCGTTTATGATTTTCGGCTCTATAAAAAATAAAAATATCAGCAGCAGAAACGCCCCCACAACCACGCACACATCGGCAAAGTTGAACACTGCAAAGTTAAATAGCTTTACATCAAGATAGTCGATAACATAGCCCAGCCGCACCCTGTCGATAAGATTTCCCACGCCGCCCGACATTACCATAACCGAGCTGACGAGAAAAAGCGTCCGCTTGTGCTTGTACCGCACCGTGAAAACGAGGAGAGCGACAAGCATAACCGTCACCAAAACGGTGAGAAACCACCTTGCCCCGCTGAAACTGCTGAACGCCGCTCCCGTGTTTTCGCAGTACCGCAAACCCAGTATCTCAAAGTCGCCGAAACGTATAAAGTCCATAACCTTTACAGGCATAAGATTTTCAACCACCCACCGTTTTATAAGCTGGTCGGCGGCAACGAGGACTATTCCCAAAATCACATAAATCAGCATTTTAATTCCTAACTCAACCTAAGCCAAGGGTTTTCCTTGGCTTAGAAAATTTTTATTGACAATTGTTTTTGACTTCGTTCGCGCACCGCTCGCACAGCGTCGGGTGTTCGCTGTCCGCGCCCACGGTTTCGGAGTACGCCCAGCACCGCTCGCACTTATCGCCGCTTGCCCTGTCAACACTGTAGGACACGCCCTCAAAACTGTCGCTCTTGAACTCGCCGTTCCCCTCGGGAAGTATTTCCACAGCCGAAACGATAAACACCTTTTCAAGAATATCCTTGAAAGTACCGAACTTTTCGCTGTAACCGCCCGCGTAAACCGTAACCTTTGCCTCCAGCGGCGCGCCGATAAACTTGTCGCGGCGTTTGATTTCCAACGCCTTTGTAACGTCGGAACGTAGCTTGTAAATGGTGTCCCACTTTTCGGTAAAGCTTTCGTCCGCGGTAATATCGAGTTTTTCGGGCATTTGGTTCATGCAGACGCTCCTTGCGTCGTCCTCGGAGGAATGAGGCATATATTTCCAAATTTCCTCAGCGGTAAAGCAAAGTATAGGCGCGAGAATTCTTGTAAGCGCACTAAGAATGCGGTACATAGCCGTCTGCGCCGCCCGCCTGTCAACGGACTTTTCACCCGTGCAGTAAAGCCTGTCCTTGATAATATCGAGGTAGAAGTTTGACATATCGGTTATGCAGAAGTTGTGTACGGAGCTTACCACAATGTGGAAATCAAACGCGTCGTACGCCGCCTTAACCTTGTCGATAAGGGCGTTAAGTTTCACCAAAGCCCACTTGTCAATTTCGTGCAGCTGGTCGTTGGAAACAATATCCTTTTCCGGGTCGAACCCGCTGCCGTTGCAGAGGTTGCCCAAAATGTAACGCGCTGTATTTCTGATTTTCTTATAGGTATCGGAAAGCTGTTTCAAAATTTCCTTGGAAATCCTTATATCGGAATGATAATCCGAGGACGCCGTCCACAAGCGGAGAATATCCGCACCGTACTGGTCTGTAATTTCGTTTGCCTCAATGCCGTTGCCCAACGACTTGTGCATAGCCTTGCCCTCGCCGTCAACCACCCAGCCGTGGGTGCATACAGCCTTGTAAGGCGCTCTGCCCTTTGTGGCAACCGAAGTCAGCAGCGACGACTGAAACCAGCCTCTGTACTGGTCAGCCCCCTCGAGATAGAGGTCCACGGGGGTTTCATAGCCCTGCTCGTCCATAACAGCCTTGTGGGTAACGCCGCTGTCGAACCAAACGTCGAAAATATCTTTCTCCTTGACAAATTCGGTACAGCCGCACTCGCACTTCGTTCCCGCGGGGATAAAGTCCTTAGCCTCTTTAAGATACCAAGAATTTGCCCCCTCGGCGCGGAACATATCCGAAACCGCCTTAATTGTCTCCTCGGTAACAATCGGCTTGCCGCAGTCCTTGCAGTAAACCACGGGTATCGGCACGCCCCAGGTGCGCTGACGTGAAATGCACCAGTCGCTGCGGTCGCTTACCATGCCTTTAATTCTGTCGTGACCCCACTCGGGAATCCACTGAACCTCGTCAATTGCTTTCATAGCCGCGTCCTTAAAGTCCTTAACCGAGCAGAACCACTGCTCCGTTGCGCGGAAAAGCACGGGGTTTTTGCATCTCCAGCAGTGCGGGTACTGGTGGACGATTTTTTCAAGTGCGAAAAGCGCGCCGCAGTCCTCCAAATCCTGCGCAATTACTTTGTTGGAATTTGTTGTGGTAAGCCCCGCGTACTTGCCCGCCTCGGCGGTTTGCACGCCCTTTGCGTCAACGGGTACCACAATGCCTATCTCAGGGTATTTTTTGCAGACCTCGAAGTCGTCCACGCCAAAGCCGGGAGCGGTGTGAACGCAGCCCGTACCGCTTTCAAGGGTAACGTGGTCGCCCACGATAACGAGGGAAGTTCGATCCATTATGGGGTGCTTTGTAACAATATATTCCAGCTCCTTGCCCTTGAAAGAGCCAACCGTTGTGTACTCGTCAATCTTAGCCGCAGCCATGGTAGGTTTTACCAATTCCATAGCCATAACATAGTTTTCGCCGTTTGCCTGAACCACGGTGTACTCGTACTCCGGACCGAGACATATTGCAAGGTTGCCCGGGAGCGTCCATGTCGTGGTAGTCCAAATCACGAAAAACGTTTTGTCAAGGTCGAGACCGAGAGCGGAAAATTTGCCCTTATCGTCCGTAACCTTGAATTTTACGTATATGGAATGACAGGGGTCGTTCTCATACTCAATCTCCGCCTCGGCAAGGGCGGTCTGACAGTCGGGACACCAGTACACGGGCTTTAAGCCCTTATAGATGTAGCCCTTGCTGTACATATCGCCGAAAATCTCAACCTGTCTCGCCTCAAACGCGGGACGTAACGTAAGGTACGGGTTGTCGAAGTCCCCCCAAACGCCGAGCCGCTGAAACTGCTTGCTTTGATTTTCAACCTGCTTTAAAGCGTACTCTTGACAGTGCTTTCTAAGCTCCACGGGAGGTATCGCGCCGTTCTCCACGCCCATTTCCTTAAGAGCCTTAAGCTCGATGGGCAGACCGTGAGTGTCCCACCCGGGAATGTACGGTGAGCAGAAACCGCTCATATTCTTATAGCGGACGATTATGTCCTTCAGCACCTTGTTAAGAGCCGTTCCCGTGTGGATATTTCCGTTTGCGTAGGGCGGTCCGTCATGGAGAATATAACGGGGCTTGCCCTCGTTCTTTTCGATCATAGCGTAATATGTTCTGTCGCTCGCCCATTGCTCCAGCATTGCCGGCTCTTTTTGGGTAAGGTTTCCCCTCATTGAAAATTCCGTCTGAGGAAGATTAAGCGTTGAATTATAGTCCTGCGCCATTGGTAATTCTCTCCTTGAAATTTATTTGTTTTGTCCGAATTTTAAATCTCCGAACTTGCTTTCCGCCCTTACCGCGCCCACATTTACGTGCTCGTCAAAGGGGAAAGGATTTTTCTCCGGTTTAAGCGGGTTTTCCATGACCCGTGTAGCCTCCATGTTCTGTTCCTGCTCCGCGGGAGCGGGAATTTCCTCCTGAGGAACGGCTTGCTGAACGGGAGCTTGCTGCGGCGCGGCAGGCTGTACGGGCTGCCGCGTTTCGGCTGCCTCCTCCGAATCGTCCTCATAGTCGGGAATAGCCGTAATCTGCTCCAAATGCTGCTTGTACATACTCAAAAGGCTTGCCTTAAAGTCGGAAACCTCCTGCTGCATTCTCACAAGGCAGCGTTTTTCCTTTTCAAGCTGAACCGTGGTTGAGCCGATAATCTCGCTGGCTCTCTTATTGGCGTCCGCAAGAATTTCGGTAGCCTTTGACTGCGCCTCGCTGACAATTATCCTGCCCTGTTTCTGCGCCCCGATAAGCGCGTCTTTTAAAGCGTCCTCGTCTTTTTTGTACTCCCGCACGCTTTCCACAAGGACTTCTATCTTCTTTTCCAAATCCTCTTTTTCTCTTTGGTACTGCCCAATCTGCAGGGAGATTTCACGGAGGAAATCGTCTACCTCCTCCGTTTTGTAACCGGGTCTCGCCTGTTCAAACCGCTTGTTGTTAATATCCTTAACGCTTAACATGCCTTTCACCTCATCAATTATATTTTTTTACGGTAATGTGTAACCTGTCTTTTTTAGTTTTGCCGTTTACTGAACCGAGAATAAATTTCCCGTAACCTCTCGCCGAAAAAATGTCTCCCTCCGAAAGCTGTCTTGAACCCGACGTTTCAACGCTGTACATCACGGAAACGTTCCCGCCCTTTATGAGCGCGGCGGCTTTTTCGCGGCTTATTCCCGCCGCCATACCGACAATGCTGTCCAGCCGCAGGGAGGAAACCGTGCCGCTCTTTTCGGTAAAATTATTTTCCGCGTGAATAACCGGGTCTTTGACCTCCGTTACCTTTACGCCCACCGAGCCTATCTTGCTTATTTCAAACATAAGCGCGTCCTTGACGGAACTGTGCACAAACGCCGTTGCCGAGCCGTTTTCGATGATTATATCGCCGATGACGTTCCGCTTTATTTGCTTTGACATAAACGCGCCCAAAAAGTCCCTGTGGGAAAGCCTGTCCGCCTCCCGGTACTTAAACGCCAGCGCGGCTATGGGAAAATCTTCCGTATCATCCCAATAAGGCGGAAAAATACCCAAAATTTTCCTCGACGCCTCCTCATACCCGCCGTAAAGCCTGTAACCTTCACACCTCTGTTCCGTCATAACATTCTCGGCAAGCAAAGCCTCATGCTCGTTGAGAAAGCAGGAAAACCGCGGCTGATAGCTTTTTTCGCAGATTTCAAGCATATCGAGCAGGTGCGAAACAAGCAGCCTGTCCTCCTCGGACAGCGACGAGTAATAACCGTTCAGTCTGCCCATTTATCAAAGGAACACGCCGTTGTTTTCCAGCTCGCCCACTAAATCCTCTCCCACAAAACCGACGTTGTAGGGAGTGATAATAAACGTGTTGTTAGCCACGGGCTTGATGTTTCCCCCGTTGGCGTAAGCAACGCCGCCGAGAAAGTCGATAATCCGCCTGGTAACATCGGGGGTTGTGGACTCAAGGTTGAGCACAACGGTCTTTTTTGAATTAAGGTGATCGGCTATCTGCTTGGTGTCCTGAAAAACCTCGGGCTTTACAAGAATTACCTGTAACTGCGCCGTGGCGTGAATGTTAACTATCTTGTTTTGCCTGTTCGCGTCGTCGTTTTCGTAAGCGTCGTTCGTGGTGTCAAAGGTATCGAAATCGTTGTCCTCCTCATTGTCCATACCCAGTATTTCCTTCAAATTGCCAATAAAACTCATTTTATTTCTTCCTCTCTGTATTTTCTGGCGCCAAAAATTCCGGAACCTATCCTTACTATATTTGAACCGTATTTCACGGCAAGAGCGTAATCCGCGGACATACCCATTGAAAGTATATCCATATCGGCGTTTTCAAACCGCTCCGACTTCATTTCGCCGAAAAGTCCGCTCATTCTGTAAAACCACTCCTCGGACTTATCGGGCGGCGGTATGGTCATAAGACCCTTTACCCTTATATTTTTAAACCGCTCCGCCTCATAAACAAGCTCTTTCAGCCTATCGGGGGAAACTCCGCTTTTGCTTTCCTCCCTGCCGATATTAACCTCCAGCAGTACGTTCATAACCGTACCGACCTTAGCCGCCTGCCTGTCTATTTCCGCCGCGAGCCTCCCGCTGTCCACCGAATGTATCATAGTCACGCTGTCGATAATATATTTTACTTTGTTTGACTGCAAATGTCCGATAAAATGCGTTTCCGCTCTTTTATCGTAAAAGTCCTTTTTTTCAAGATATTCCTGAACCCTGTTTTCGCCGAGGAGCGTTACGCCCTCCTCCACCGCAAGGTTCACCCGACGGTACGGCACCGTTTTAGTAACAGCCATAAGCCTTACCTCGTCGCCGCTTTTTCTGTACTTTGCCTTAGCCTCGTCAATATTGAACCTTATTCTTTTGAGATTTTCGGTAATATCATGCTCCATAGCTTCCCACCTTGATTTTGTAATTCTTTAAAGTGCGTCCGAGCTTTCCGAAGTTTCCGTTTCATCTTCCTCCTCCGAAACCGAGCTTTGGTTTTCCCCGTCATCTTCGGGTTCGTCGGGTTCGTCGGCGGAAGTTTCCGGAACGTACAAATCTTCCGAAATTTCGCCCTCTACTATTATGTCGTCGTAAACGCTGACATAATCAGCGTCGGAGGTTATCTCCGATAAAATATATTCCTCGCATTCGTAAACCGGTTCGATTTTCCTGAACGCGATCCTCTGTCCCAGCAGTATGTAAACGCCCTTTTCGTTCTTATCGTTGAAACGGATAGCCTCTCTCGGCACTCTTATTCCGTCGTAGTCGTTCAGAATAAGCTCCACCCTTTCAACTCTGCGCTGAACAAGATTGTAAGTAAGCTTGTCGCAGGAAAGCACTATAACGCTTTCGTTTGGAACGTCCGTCTGTATCAAGTCCTCGATAACCGCCGTCATTCTGTCGGGGGTGGAGGCGAATTTCACCTTAATGCTGCTCCCCACGCGGAAATCGGCGGCGTTCGGGTCGACGATGCCCGCCATTTTCCACTCGTAGCCGTCAACCATTTTGCCTATTGCGCCGCTTGTGTTTCTTGCGCCCGAGCCTGAAATAACGTCCTTAATATCGTCCGCCGTAAGAGCGTCTATATTATCGAGCGAGAGCTTGCTCTCAAACCCGTCGGTATAGCTTATAAAGTAGCCCGTGCTGTCTATGGAAACGGAGTCTATAGGGTCTCGCCTTTCAGCCTCAAGCTGTTCAATTCTGGAATTGAGGCTGTCTATCGCGCCGTTGTAATCCGTTTCCTCGTTGATGATTATTTTATAAATGTTCATCAGCGTCTGGAGCTGTTTTCTTTCCTCCGCCAGCGCGTCAAGGTCGTCCTCGGCTATAAGGAACGCGATAGTCTGATATTCCTCGTCTATCAGGGACGAAATGAATTCCGGCTGCGCCGCCTCCGTAGTACCGGGGTTCTGCGCGCTTTCAAGGAGAGCCACTTCCTCTTTCAGCTTTTCTATCTGCTGATTGACGTAAATGTCGTTCTCGCTATTGTAAACATACGCCACCACCGAGCCGTTTGCTATCTTGCTGCCGTCGGCGTTGGGGTAGCTCAGCACCCCGCTCGCCCCGCCGTACACCGGAGTTTCATTCCTTATGTAAACGCCCTGAAACGATACCTTTTCGGCAGAGGAATACAAAACCGCCGTCTCCGTAACGTAAGAGTCCTGAAACTGAATGCTTATCTGGTAGAAAACCGTTATCAGAATGAACAGCGACAGGAGAAAAACAAGTATTCTGACCGTAACCGTATTCATAAGCGGCTATTCCTCCGCGTCGAGTATCGCCACGGTTTTCGCGGGAATGATAGTCGATATTGCATGCTTGAACACAAGCTCCTGCTTGCCGTCGCACTCCACAATCACCGCGTAGCTGTCAAAGCCTTTTAAAACGCCCTTGAACTGAAAGCCGTTGGTGAGAATAAACGTGGCGGGGAGCTTGTCCTTTCTGACCTGGTTGAGAAAAACATCTTGAAGGTTCATATTTTTGTTCATTTTACCATTCCTTCCGTAACAGGACACAATTGTTCGTTTGCAAAGCGTTTTCACAAAAAAGAAAATGCTTAGTATTATTATATCACATAATTTCCGATTTGGCTACTGTTTTTTTACATATTTCAATAATTTCATAAAAATTATAAAAATCGTCCAAATAAATCCAATTAATTCGGTTATCCCGACGAAACCAAGTAAGCTGTCTTTTGGCATAACGCCGTGAACCGAGGCGTATTTTGTCAAGACAAACCTCCAAATCCGCCTCCCCCTTGAAGTACGGAATAAGTTCCTTATAGCCGATAGCCTGGCAAGCCGTCCCGAGACGTTCGTTCTCATACACCGCCCTGCACTCCTCCACCATGCCGTTTTCCGCCATAATGTCAACCCTGCGGTTTATTCGTTCGTAAAGCTTTTCCCTGTCGCGGTAGGTCAGCCCAATCATACAAAGCCGATAGTCCGAGCCTTGCCCCGCGTTCGCCCGCTTATAGTCGCTGAACTTCATTCCCGTAAGCTC
>JAMPDU010000006.1 GCA_023665505.1 Ruminococcus sp. | reverse complement strand
GTACCTCACATAAAACATCGTTTCTACATTTGCTGACATATAAATCTCTCCTTTTCGATTTTAAATTTTTGGGTTTTGGTTTTCATAATTCTGCCTAAAATATGATGTCGCTGACCGTTGGGAAAAGTCAATTAAATGTCGTCATATGTGAGATTATCCGTTTCGGAAGTCTCACCGTTATGTCCGCTTTCTGCGGAAGATTGAGCTATTGCCAGTATGACCGTCATAATCAATATTGCCGCGTCAAGGATTTTCTTCCGCTTTTTGTGCGCCATAAAAACACCATCCTTTCATTTTATATACTTTTAAAATATATAATCGAAAGAACGTGAAATGCGCAAAAAGGTCGGGACGTTAATCCCGACCTTGCAATTAATTTATTTTTTAATCTTTTCTATCACGCAGGAATGTCCTTTTTTCTCGTCGAAATTTATACCCACAAGAAGTATTTCTCCGCTGAAAGCCGTCAGCTTTTCGGTGTATTTCTGCCGCTTTATCTGTTCAAGAGCCTTTGAAGCGGTCTGCTCATATTTCAGCTCTATTACCATTGCGGGACTGTCAACGCCCTTTCGCGGAATAAAAGTCAAGTCCGCAAAACCGTTCCCGCTTGGCAGTTCCCGAAAAATTTCATAGCTGTTCTTGGCGGAATAGTACGCAAGCGCAAGAGTTACCGACAGCGACATCTCGTTTTTATACGCGATAATTGACGTGTTTTTTCGGTGGACTTCTTCAAGTATTTCGGCGACCCTGCCGCTGTTGCAGGAAAGAGTTGCGGCAAGAAGTTCGTCCGATTGTTTCAAGGCGTTTGTAACCTCTTCCCAACCGCCGTCCTCTATGCAGTTTATAAATTCCTGCTGTACTTCCCTGTTCGGTATCCACGCGGTTTTTGTATCGAAATCATATGTCAGATAACCCAAATGAATAAGCAGAGTAAGTACGTCGTCCGCAGAATTTACCGTAACCATATCATTCTGAAATTTGCCCGTATTTACGGGAATATGTTCTCCCGCTATCATTCGTATGACAGCCTGCCGCAGACCGTCCATATTGATTTTTATATACATCTGCAAGGCTTCAAAGGTTTCGGTTTTTGTCCAGTAGCTGTCGAAAATACCCGTGTCAACGGCTCTTACAACAGACTGGGGATTGTAAATTTCATAACACCCCACCTTGTAGCCGTCGTACCATTGAGCCATTTTTTCGGCAGGCATATTGAATTTTTTGCAAAGCTCGGCAACATCGTCCGCCGTAAAGCCCGTGTATTCCGCAAACATAGCTTGATTTGCCATTGAATATTCGGCGTACATATTAAGCGCGGAATGTTCGCCGTACTTCTTGACAGGCAGAATACCCGTTGCATAATCAAGCGCGGCATACGGCTTGTCTTTCAGAAGATTACGCAAAAAAGAAAGGTATTTTGTCTGACCCTCGGTATCGGTTTTAAAAATTCTGAATACGCAGTCCCACTCGTCAATAATGAACACGAACGGAATGCCGCTTTCCATAAAAATATTTGTCAGCACCAGCGGCAGTTTGGTATCGTCAAGATAATCAACGTTTGGATATTCTTTCAGAAGTTCCTTTGTAAGCAGATTTGTAACCGCGTCTATCATTGAATTTACGCTGTCCGACATATCCGCAAAATCTTTCATACTGATGTGAATAACATTGTATTTGTTCAGATGTTTTTCAAAGCTGTCGGACTTTGAAATATTGAACCTGCCGAAAAGCTCCCGCGAATCACAGCCTCGGCTGTAATAAGCGGCAAGCATATTCGCCGTCATTGATTTCCCGAAGCGGCGGGGACGGCTCACGCAGATATGGCGGGACTCCCCGAAAAGCATATCGTTGGTTTCCTTGATAAGCATAGTTTTATCCACATACACTTTTGAATGTCCTGCAGAGTTCATAAAAAGCTCGTTCCCCGGATTAAGATATATCCCCATATTAACGCCTCCCGAAATCGTTTTAATATATTATATCACATCTTTTGGAATATTTCAAGTGCTAATTTTGTACGGTAGGAAAATATGGGGATATTTAAAATTATTCCGCATAAAACTCTTTCATATCATCAAGCCGCAGGCAAGCCAGTCTACCGCATATCATCTGATTTTCGGGAATATCCGGCGGGTTGATATGTCCGCAGGCGCAGTCAATGCCGATTAAATTTTCGCCGTACCATATTTGAAGCGGGTTGCAGTCTTGATAATTAACAGTGGGAGTGTGTCCGAAAATAACCGTGCAGTCGGTTTGGGGCGCATACATTACCGCGTCCCTGTCCCAAACGCAGAAATATGTTTTCGGTATGAAAGGGTCGCCGAGTAAATCATACAAATCCTCGGGTGCGGCGTGAATGAGCTTGTACCGTTTGCCATTCACCTCAATATCGTAATTCAGCGGCAGGGATTTTAAATACGAAATTATTTCATTTCGGGTTTCTTCGGGGGTAATGTTCCACTCCATATTTGTAATTCCTCCGCCGTTGCGATACCATTGTTCGTGCATTTCATAGGCGGTTTCCTCGGTATCGTTTTCGTCATACGGGAACCCCAACGCTCTCATCATCATATACTCGTGATTTCCGAGAAGCATTTTAACGTTCGGCATTTTCATTATTTTTTTCAAAATTGTTATCCCGAACGGGTGGCGGTCTACAACGTCGCCGAGAATGTACAGCGTATCTTCGGGCTGTAAATCAATCTGTTTGAGAATTTTTTCAAAGCGTTCAAGGTTTCCGTGAATATCCGATAAAACGTAGGTCATTGGCGTTTCCCCCTTTGCTATGGTTTCAATTGGGTGTAATCGGGCATAATGAGCGTTTCCGTTTTCTTGTCGATGTCAAAATATTTTTCTACATCGGTATCGTATGTTTCAAGCCAGACATCAACACATTCCTGCCAGCAGCTGCACGGAACAGGTTTACCGTCCGCACCTTTTGTATATGCTCCCTTTCTGAAAGTCTCAAAAAATCTCTGCAAATCCCTCTTCTCCTCTTCATTCAGTAGTTTTGTTTCTTCCTTATGCTGAGGAACGTACTCGGCTTTCCCGAGGCTTATGTAAGCCGTTTCTTCACTTTCGTAATAAACGTGTACATGAGGTACAGAACCCTCGCCATCCTGATATACAACAGCCTTGAACCGATTGCTTTCAATATTGTAATCCTCATTATATTTTGGATAAATCCAAGCGGACATTTCTCCGATGAATTTATCGCAGTCGGTACAGTGCGGAATAAATTTATACCACCGAGGATATTTTTCTTTCAGCATATCATATTCTTTGAGACGTCTTTCAAGGCTGTCCGTCATATGCTCTTCATCCGTTTCATCAAGCGCGCTTTCGGTCAGCAGTATTCCCTCGGGGAAATTTTCGGTCAGTACATAATATTTTATTTTCGCAAATCCTCTGAAAATTACCTCTTTTATTTTCCCCGCCTTGCCTTTCTCCCGACCTTTCGTTATCAGCACATAATCATCTTTGTTAAATTTATTGCTCATTTAACGCCACTCCCTCAGCCAAAATTTAAACAGCGCAGGCATAACGCCCGCGCCGCCGAATTATTCTTTATTTTTTATTTTTTTCGCAGGGTTCAATTGCTTTTGAAACTGCTCAAAGGAGCTGTAATTATTCAACATACACTGCGGACAAGGGTTAAAAACGGTTTCCACAAGTCCCAATTTATATGGACATTTTGAGCAGGGCGGAATTTTTTTCATTTGCAAAACCTCCTCATTATTCTGAAATTTCCCACTTTTCTTCGTAAGAATCGGGGTCATACGGGTCTATGCTGTATTTTGAAACTTCGCCGCCCGAATATCTGTACCAATGCTCAACGCTGCGTTCGCTGCCCATATATTCCTTGTACACAAACAAATCTTCTTTTTCAGCCTCATCACTTGCTTTCACCGACGCTATGTAATAAAGCGTTTCCGTCCAATAGCCGGACGGTGTTTCCGTAGCAAGGCAAACAAAATCAAATTTGCCGTCGGTATCGGAAGTAAGTTTTGCGGAAACCTCATACACTCTCCTCACGTCGTCGGGAAACCTTAATATCAATCCCATTTTACGCTTCATTTTCTTATATTCCTCTACTTTTTCGGGAGAAGCGGGCTTACGCATATGATAATAAATTTCGTCATTATCATCAATATATAACCTTTCGGAGCTTCTCACAGTATAAGCTCCTACCGTAAATTCGGTTGCACCGACCTCGCCTTCCCAAAGCTCGGCTTCGTCAAGCTCACGCAAATTCTTGGGTCTGTCCCAATCACCCATAATTACAATACTTTCACCCAAATGCTTTTTCAAAGTTTTGACAGACTTGTTTTTCAATTGTTTGGCATTTTCGTTAAAAATGTCGTTCAGATTTATAACCTTATCCTTATCTGCATTGAATTTTTTAATAAGGTCGTCAGCCGCCGCCTTTGCTATATCGGTTTTATCTGTGTCCGTCACATTGTTTTCCCGCATTTTCTTATGTATAAAAGCAATTCCGCCTCCAATCGCCGCAAGACCCAGCGCCGCCTTTACAACAGTCATAAATGACATATTTATATCTCCTCTCCTATGGTAATTATACCATATATAAATAAATTTTGCAAGTATGCTTATGTGCTTACCGCTCAGAATCAGAATATATAACCGTGCCGAAATAAAAAACGATTGGAAGATTACCTGTGATAACGGTACAGCGGCTTGCTGTCAAGCTGATAGTATTGGTCGTCACGCTCATACTTATGGTGCTTGCGCCATATATCCCTGTCCAGCAGTACCGCCCTTAAATATTTTCCGCCCGTATATCCGAATGAGCTTGGAATGTTTGTAAGCCTGCCTTTTCTGCGAACAATGCAGGTTATAATTCCGAATGCGTTTCCGCCGCGTGCGTCATCAATAAGATTATTGCCAATATGCGCCATTTCGCTTTTGGCAAACCCGAATTGAGCCTGCATTTTTTTGAACGCTTCAATATCGGGCTTGCAGGCTCTTGCAATTCCCTTTACGCCCAATTCACGCCCCACAAACTCAACTCTTTTGTGAGAACCGTTTGAAAACAGTATAACCGTGAAATCCTTTTTCAAATTATTGAAGAAATCTTTTGTTTCTTCCGGTACTGAAAATCTGTTTTCAAGCCCGATAATTGTATCGTCAATATCAAACGAAAGAAATTTTATGCCGTTTTCTTTAAGCCTGTCAAATTCTATATCAAAGATTGACTTCTGATAAACGTCGGGAACATAAAGCAGCAGTTCCTCATCTGTCAAGGGAGCGAAATCTGCGGCGTCCTCGGCTTCGATATATTTTTCCATATCCGCTTCGGACGTCTGCGATTTTCTTTCGGAATTGGCAAGCTCATTATTGTCCTCGTTATTTTTTTCATTACTGCCGAATTTTTTCAAAGCGGCAGCTCCGCCGATAAGCACCGTCCCCGCAGCAAGTGCTTTCAGCAATGAATGTGAAACCATAATTAACATCTCCTTGTTTTGCGTTAAGTCCCGAAATATGGGGTTTCGGGACTTGAACGCGTTTTTGTTTTCTTACTTGTAAAGCCGTTAAAACTTATGCAGTTTCTTTTGATACTCTGTAATACGCAATATTTAAAACCTCTGCGTTTCACCTAACTGATAATACTGGTCGCCTTTAACGGCAGTGTAGTACCTGTGCCATATTTCCCGTTCTTTCAGAACTTTTCTGAGTTCGTGACCTTTATCACCAATAAGTGCGTTTCTCCCTACGTCAGGGATTTTTTGGGGGATTTTGTTGCCGCCCTTTTTTCTCACAAGGCAGTTATAGATACCAGCAAAACTGCTGCTTCCAATATCCTTTATCTGACGATAGCCTATGTAAATCATTTTATTTCCGTCTATATTATTTTCATTCAGAATGTATCTAAATGTATCAATACCTGCATCTGCGGCAATGTAATTACCAGGTATTCCAAGTTCCCGAGCAAATTTTTTCGCACGGTTGGTATTTCGGCAGCGTACATAGAGCTTGAAACCTTTTCCTTTGAGTTCCGAGAAAAGTTTAACGGCTCTATCCGAGGGACTTGATTTTTCTTTACCGGCAATTGTGTAATTAAGACAGAACACAATAAATTCAATGCCTGCGTCTTTCAGCTTGTCGTAGTCAATGGAATAAATATCTTTCTGAAAAACATCGGGGACAAAGATCGCCTCAAGTTCATCATTATCCATTTTATCAAAGACGTCTTTTATGTTTCCCTTGTGGTCGTCAATTTGCTTATACAGCAAACGTGCTGCCTCAATTCCCTTTGGGGTAAACTTGATTGCATATGTTAAAAAACTCATAATAACAAAACCTCCGTTTTTAATAGTGTTTATGAAATACCGTTTTCTGCGGCGTTTCAGCTCCGGAATTGTTTTCATTTGTGCTTTTTGCCATGTTTAAGCTTATCTTTGACTTTCTTTTTAGCAACTTTCAGTACAATTTTACCAACCTCCTCATTAATCTCTTTCTCAATCTTTTTCTCCAATTTTTTAATTTTTTTCTTTAATGACATAAAACAAGACCTCCTTTAAATATTTATGAAATGCCGCTCTTTTTGTATGGCGGTGTTTCACCCAACTGATAATACTGGTCGCCTTTAAGCATAGCATGATGCTTGCGCCATATACCCCGTTCTTTCAGAATTTTTCTAAGTTCGTGACCTTCATCGCCCACATTGTTTTTTATGAAACCACCTATTTTAGAGGGCTTCCAGTCGTCTCGCACAAGGCAGGTATAGATACCGGCAGTGCCGCCGCTTCCAATATCTTTTATCTGGCGGTGACCTATGTAAATCATTTTATTGCCGTCTATATTATGTTTTTTCTGAATTTCCGTAAAAATATTCCTTGAGACATCTTCGGCAATATAATTTTCGGGTATTCCAAGCTTTTTGGCAAAATTTTCCGCTCGGCTGAGATTTTTACATCTGACATAGAGTTTGAAACCCATTTTTTTCAGCTCCGAAAAAAGTATAATAGCTGTAGTTGGAGGATTTGCTTTTGTCTTATTAGCAATCGTGGAATTGATATTAAACACGATAATTTCAATCCCTGCTTCTTTCAGCTTATTGTAGTTTATGGAATAAATGCTTTTCTGAAAAACATCAGGTACATACAACATAAGAGTGTCGTTGTTCATATCCTCAAAACATTTCTTTATTTTTTTCTTGTGTTCATCAATTTTATTCAGTACAGCATCTATTTTGTCTTTGTTATCATCAATTATTTTACATAAATGATTGAATGCTTCAATAGCTTTTTCCAAATCTTTAACATTTATACTCATACAATTAAACCTCCGCTTTCAATAAAATTTATTTAATATCCTGCTTTTTGTATGACGGTGTTTCGCCCAGTTGATAATACTGGTCGCCTTTCTCGTATTTGTGCTTCTTGCGCCAAAGATTGCGTTTCTGTAATTCTTTTCTCATTTTCTGACCGTCGGTTTCTTTACCTATAATTTTTTCTGCCAAATGTGCAATATTTATGAGCTTTCCCATATCACGCACAAGACAGGAAGTAATCCCAAAAGAGTTTGCTCCCGCAACATCTTTCATCAAGCTGTTGCCTACGTGAGCCATTTGTTCCTTTTCCAATCCAAAACGTTCCTGCATTTTTTGGAAGTTATCAATACAGGGCTTTTTTGCTTCTCCTATATAATGTCCGTCAATGCCAAGTTCACGGGCGAATTTTTCGCCCTTTTTCTCCGTGTTGTTTGTAAGCAGCATAAGCGTAAAACCGTCTTTTTTAAGGTCTGCAAAAAAGTCCTTCGCTTCTTTACTGGGTGTTGGTGATATAATATCCACTATCGTATCGTCAATATCAAAGGAAATAAACGTCACACCCGCATCTTTAAGCCTCTGGAAGTCAATATCATAAATGTCATGCTGATAGATGTCGGGAACATAATTTTTTTCAAGAAATTCGGTTGGCAAACCGCTGAATTTACCCATAAAAATACCTCACTTTACTTTTTAAAATTTTATTTTAAGAACAGCTATCCGTCATATCCGTCCGGATATTTTATATCCAACAGCGGGCGTTCGCTGTTCTTTTTGACCTTGACCGCCATAATCTCCTTGTGGCAGGCGCGAAGCTCGTCGCGTATTCTTTCAAGCTCGCCCTTTTTGTGGGGAACAATGTATTTCTCCGAACCGACTTCAAGCAGTTCAATATACCACTCCACCACCTTCAGCTTGTCAAGGCAGTAGCTTGAAAGCATTTGCTTGTCGTTTAAATCGTTTATCGCTTCCGTCTCAATCTGAATGTATGGCACGAGGTCACTTGGTATGCGCTTTAATTTTTTAGGTTTGCCGAACATTTTGATTTCCTCCTATTTCAAAGTAATTTCGCTCAAATCAATTACAGCATTTTTATCTCCGCCGGAACAAGACTTGCGAAACCATTTGTCAGCTTCATCTTTGTCCGTTTTAACTCCTTTGCCGTCCCTGTAGCATAAGGCGACGTTATTTTGTGCAAAAGAATTTCCCAACATAGCGGCTTTAAGATACCAACTAAAGGCTTCATTATAATCCCGATTTGTTCCGCCGCCGTGATAGTAACAGTTTCCGACGGCATTCTGTGCTTTGTCATAATCCTGCCGAGCCGCTTTCATATACCATGCAAAGGCTTTGGCTATGTCTTTTTCAACGCCGTCACCGCGCTGATAAAGTCTGCCCAATGTGAACTGTGCAACGGCGTTTTCTTTTTCAGCGGCACTTGAAATCAGTTTCACACCCTCAGCTTTATTTGGAGCTGTACCAATTCCGTCCAAATAGCAAATACCGAGACTGCATTGCGCTCTTGCAATTCCATATTCCGAAAATTCCAAATCCCATTTGAAACGTTCGGTATCATCTTTCGGTAAACCGTCAATGTAAAACTCACTTAAAATAACCCGTGCCATTTCACATTTTTGATTTAGCGCACTTAAAATAAACCGCTTCGCCTTTTTGTCGTCTTTTTCAATACGGAAGTCAGCTTCGGGAATTTCCTCGCCGCCGGTATGATAAAGCATTCCGACAATAAGCTGTGCCAAAACATACCCCGTTTCCGCAGATTTCTCAACCCATTTCAAATGCTCGTCAAGCTTGCACTCTGCACCGTGATGACAGCCAACCTCATATTGTGCAACGGCATTTCCCTGTTCAGCCGTTTCAAGCCATATGCTTTTATAATCGGATAAATTGCGAATAACACGAGTGTCCTTAATATTGTAATTATCATCGTTTTCGGGCACATAAACCTCGGGACTGCCTAACCCGATAAACTCAATATTAGGCTCTTTTTCAAGGAAAGAAACGTCTTTTTTTATCTGATACGGGAGAGCATATTTCCCCTCACAAAGATAAATTTTATAACAGGTATAATCTGCGTGCAGAGGTTCAGCCTGTCTGCTCGAGGACATAATCAGTGCTTTTCCCTCGGTGTCAAGCATTTTATTAAGGATTTCTCCGACCGTATCCGCAAGCTCTGTTTGAGTGTTGACGGTATATTCTTTCTTTGTATTTTTCATTTCGATTTATAACCTCACTAACAGTAAAACTCCTTGTTACATTTTTTATATGAGTTTGATTTTTCCAACCGTATGAAAAACGTTCCGACAATGAGATATGCCGGAACGTATCCCAATTCCGCAGATTTTTCAACCTATTATTTATACCTTGATATAGTCTATAATGCGTTTGTATGTTTCCTTTTGTATCTCGTCCTCGGAAGGAAGAGATTTTTTAAATTCATTATGAATGTATTTGCCAAGATTTTTCAGACGCCCCTTTAAAGTCAATAAATCTCCTATGCCTGCTCCAATCGCACCCAAAACTTTCCAAAAAGACGCATTCTCAAAATCAATAAAATCTCCGTCTTTTATATACCCATTCTTTGCTAATGCAGGCATAATCTTTTTCATAAATGCGTCATCATCTTCAAAGATACCAAATACGTCCGTCCATTTTTCAATATCCCAATCAGCAAATGCCAAGTCAGCATCTTCTGCAAAATAATTATTAGTTATCTCGCCCTTATATGACGCATAAAGCTCTGCGGCAGGCTTGAGTATTTTATTGAACCTCAAATCCGCCTGTTTCTGTGCGTCATTTAAATCGTTTTCAATGTCATTTGTGAGTTCATCAAAGCGAATATTTGCCTTGTTCTCATCTTTAATGAGTTCAATAAGCATTTTTAAGCTAACGACCTCGTCAATAAGTTTAGTAGCCTTAGAAAGGGTATCATCAGCAACTTCTATAAATGATTTCCGCAAAGACTTGGCATAATCAAGAGAAAGCTTATATGAAATATCTTCCCAAAGCAATTCAAATACCCGTTCTAATAAGATTTCTTTTCCGGACTGCTCTACTTTTGTTCCGTCCAAGTGTTCGGCATTGACAGAAACTATTTCAAAAATTTCAATATTCTTATTGTCGAATTTGCTCTTAATGGTTTCCCGCATATCTTGAATTACTTTTTTCTCTACCATATCGCATTTTGTTAAAATAATATGGATATGCTGAGAAATCTCATCTTTCAGTTTCTTAATGAAGTCAGCTTCAAAATCCTCAAAGTGTTTTTCTGCCGAAGTGCAATAGAAAATGGTATGAAACCAGTTAAAAACATCTTCATCGTTATTTCTTTTCTTTACTTCGGATATGATGTCTCCTTTTTGTTCGTCGGCGGTCTTTGCCTCTATTCCCTTTGAATCGAAAATTTCAATGGGAAGCTTGCCGTCGGTAAGCTCATATGATGTAATTTCCTGCGTAACCGGCTTGCCTACTCCCGTCTTTGCCAATTCCTTGCCTAAAAAGTAATTGATAAATGCAGATTTGCCAACACCCGTTTTGCCTAAAAGCAAAATTTTTGCCGAGTTATCCATAAAATAAATCTCCTTTCATTTTGCCTCAATTACGGTATTCTTTATTAAAAGTTTCAAAAAAATTTTTAACAGCATGGGAATCCGGTTCTTCATCACTCATAAAATCATTTTTACCCTTGCTTTTTACTAATGCGGCGAAGTCCTTTACAGCCTCAGACAGGTTCTCGGTGCTGAACGCTTCCTCAAAATCCACTTTTTCCCCTTTTGCAATCTTTTCACAGCAAACAAAGCATATTTGCGAAATTGCACAGCCCAATGCGGCGGTTATGGAAGAAGCGACCGCTGCATTCGCAGGTGCGCCAAAAGGCAGCAGCTTTAGAAATTGTTTTCCGAGAGTTGGAAGCAAAACTGTGCCGACAACACTTTTCGTTATGTTGACCATGCTGCTCATTCCGTAGCTTTTGATTATTTGGGTTGACATTATAACCTGGAGAGGTGTAAGCAGGGCGGCATCGGAAAACGGTATCGGGATTGCAGCTACAGCAGCGGCGGCGGCAGTATAAAAAGTAATCCACTTTCCCGCACTTGCACGTTTTTCTTTTAGGTTGATAATCTGTGACTGTATAAACGCTTCTCTCATATCCTTATCATCTAATTGCTCTGCTGACCATTCCATAAGTTTTTCCAAATCAAGCGGCAGCTTTGGATTATTTGACACGCAAAAAATCGGTATATTTAACTTTAATTCGTCTTTAATGCACTTGCTTAATTCCTGAGAATGACTTCTGTCCTTGGTGTCCTTATCACACTTAGTCAGTACGACACATACCCGATTTTTCAGTTCATCGTCATTTAACAGCATTCTGATTGTATCGCAGTCATAATCTTGAAATTTGCTGCCGGATAAAGAAACGCAATACCAAATAATGTGTATTTTCCCAAATGGGTCTGCTTTGCGGCTTTTGTCCATTTCTTCTTTTACAGAAGCAATGTAGTGTTCAAAACTTTCATTTTTCCCGTTCGATAATTCATATCCCCTGCTGTCAATCAGATTTACACCCAAGCCGTGTTCTGCACCTTCGTATTTCTCAAATTCACTCGTCCCGCGTGATGTATCATTTACATAAGCCAGGTCCTTACCAAAAACGTGGTTTATGAGTGAGCTTTTGCCGCAGCCTGTTTCTCCCAAAAGCATAATGTTTGGAAAAATTCTTTTTTCGTTAATCCTTTCCCATTCTGCTTCCAGCATTTCTTCATAGTTATTTGCCATAATTTTTTCCTCCCGAAATTTAATTTTTATTTAAACGCTTTCAAGCGTTCATACCTATGTAAAAACATATGTCCACTTACACGTTGAGAGTTTGCCGTATGCATTTACAGCAGCTTCCCCGCCTCCACACTCGGCGCATAGTTATTGCAAGTATACCCCGCAGAAGTCATCGCGCCGTTCCTCTTAGCGCATTTCCCTTTCACGGAATTGTCGTACTCAAATCCGACGGCGCTGTTGTAGAATTTCATTTTAGCGTCCCCGAACCAGTAGTTGCAGAAAACGCAGTATTTGCACCTCTTGGAGTGGTGTCTCACGATTGCCATAAAAATCTCTCCTTAATTTTCTTTTTCGGGCTGCCCTTAATTATATCAGACCCTCCGAAATTTTTCAATCATTTTTCAGCAAGTTTGTAGTTAATTATAAACAAAAACCGCTCAATGATATATACTGTTTTTGTTTGTGCAAATTGCACAAAACTTATGTTTATTTACAACATTTACGGATATGACTGTTCTGGAATAAATTGTCATAAAATCAGCTTTTTTGACAAAAATTTCATATCTTTATTATATACTATAAAGCTCTTTTTGTCAAGCATATTGTCATTGAATTATACAGACAAAATTCTGTTGTTGACGGACGGGTATAAATGTATAATTAAATTGTATACTGCAATTGAGGTGATGAAATGAGTTACAGCCGAGAGGAACTGTCATATATGGTCGGAGCGAGAATACGGGAGTACCGCACCCAAACTAAAATAAGCCAAGAAAATTTAGCCTTGACGTCCAATGTTCACCCCGATTTTCTCGGGAAATTGGAGCGGGGCGAACGCTGTCCGAGCATTGACACGCTTTACAAACTATGCTGCGGACTGAAAATTACTATGCCTCAACTGCTTGATTTCGACAGCGATACCGCCCATACAAACGCGGAAGCCCAAAGCCGCATTGCCGCCGCGTTAGAGGGTCTGACCGCCGACGAAGCCGTGCAGATAGCGGAATTTGTAGAAAATATTGTAAAATTTAAATACGAAAAATAGCCAAAAAAGCAAGCCAATCCGACGGTAATTCCGTCGGATTGAAACTTGCTTTTTTTAATTGTACTCGTCCAAAATCCAATGCACAGCCGCAAGCAGTTGGTTGGTATCGCAGGGGTCGTCAATCCGCTTCATTTCAAGCATTTTGGCAATTTCCCGCTTATAGAGAATTAAATTAACTTTCTGATTATTCAGCACCATTTCCTCGGGCTTTGCAAAGCAGACAAACACCAGTCCGTTGGGGAGCTTGTCCGCTGTTTCCCAACCCGAATTTTCACAGCAGACAACATAGTGTACGGGAACGTCCGCCCGCTGAATATCAAGAAATGCGGGAATTACCCAGTCGTCGTTATCTTTGGGTGGGTTGAAACTGCCGCGTTCGGTAAATTCAATACCGCCCGCTTCCCAAGCCCTTACGTCAATCAGAGCTTTTTCAAGGTTATTTCCGAGCCTGTCCCGATACTCCGAAAGATTGAAATTATAATTTTCAATACGCAGGGCTTCGGTATCACCGCCTCTCTCAATGTCGCTGTACGCCTTAATTTCGTCCCCGTCCTTTTCAAGCAGGTACGCCCTTTCAAGACTGTCTTTTTTGAGGAAATTTATGTATTCCTCACGAGTAGCTATTCGCATAACCATTCCTCCGTAAAATAAATTTTCCCCTGCAATGCAAGGGGTTATATATACTTTATCATATTTTAATAATATATAAATATGGCGAAAGGTTATCCGATAGATTTGGTACTTGACATTTCGTGCGGTATGTGCTAAAATATAATCAAGAAACCAAACCGACAGGAAGTGATAGCAGTGCCCGAAAAACTTAACATTGCGGGAGAGGTCCTCGCGGCGGCGGAGCAAAAGAAAGCCTATGACGAGGTGTGCAAAAAGGTCCTCGCACTGAAAGAAATTGCCGCGCGTATTCTTGCGGCGGTGGTTGAGGAGTTGAAAGACTGTACCGTTGAGGAAATTATTTCCTTTATCGGAACGCCCGAAATCGGCAACATTCCCGTTGACGTTGACGCGCCTATGATTTCTCTCGAAAATACCGAGGATTCAACTATCAACGAGGGGAAACGATTTTTTGACATAAAGTTCACGGTAAAAGCCCCTGTTTCGGGGGAGTATCTACAGCTTATAATAAACCTTGAGGCGCAGAAAAATTTCAGTCCTGGCTACTCAATTCTGAAACGCGGCATATACTATTGCAGCAGGCTTATTTCGTCGCAGTACGGGACGGTGTTTACCAAGTCCGACTACGACAAAATCCGCAAGGTTTACTCAATATGGGTGTGTACAAATCCGTCAGAGGAGTACAAGCAGACAATTGCGCGGTATAAGCTCAGCAAGGAAATGCTGGAGGGTGAAACAAAATTTGAAAGTCCCTCAGATGAGGAAAAGGAACGCCGCGATTATGATTTGATTTCCCTTGTGCTGATAGGACTTGACGACCCGAAAAGCGAGGAACTGTCAAACGGCATAATACGTATGCTGTCGGTGCTTTTTGCTGAGGATATGAATTTTAAGGCGAAAATAACCGCGTTGGAAAATGAGTATAATATTAAGATGACCGAAGAAATTGAAGAGGAGGTTGAGCGTATGTGTAATCTTAGCGAGGGCGTTTGGGAGAAAGCGGAAGCTAAAGGTGTGGCTAAAGGCAAAATTAGTCAACTTATGTTTGACGTTGAAATGCTTATGTCAAATGGTATAAAATTTGACGAAGCTGTAAGATTGCTCAAAATTACACCTAATAATGCTACTGAAATAAAGAAAAAACTTGAAAAAAAATAACGAGGTTTAGCGTATGTGTAATCTTAGCGAGGGCGTTTGGGAGAAAGCGGAAGCTAAGGGTAAAATTAGTCAACTTATATTTGACGTCGAAATGCTTATGTCAAATGGTATAAAATTTGACGAAGCCGTAAGATTGCTCAAAATTACACCCAACAATGCCGATGAAATAAAGGAAATGCTTAATAAAAAATAACGAGGTTGAGCGTATGTGTAATCTTAGCGAGGGCGTTTGGGAGAAAGGTTTCGCGGTAGGCTTTGCCAAAGGTTTTTCTAAAGGTTTTTCTGATGGTTTTGCCGAGGGCGAATTTATACAGCTTGTATATGGCTTTGAAATGCTTATGTCAAGCGGAATGTGTTTTGATGAAATTGCGGACTTGCTTGATATTACTCCCGATACTGTTGCCCAAATAAGAGAAAGGCTTTATAACCAAAAAGCATAAGCAATTTAAGTAAGGGAGAGTATTATGGCAAGAGACGTAGTTTCCGCAAAGCTGGATATAATTTTTAAGAAATTTTTTACGGAAAATCAAGATATGCTTCATTCATTTTTGGCGAGTATGCTGGATATTCCCGCCGAAAGCATATCCGAGATACACGTAACCAACCCCGAAATTCCGCCAGAAAGCGTTTCGGGGAAGTTCAGCCGCCTTGACCTTAATATGAAAGTTGACGACCGCCTTGTGAACGTTGAAATACAGGTCAAGAACGACCGTGATTACCGAGACCGCGTGCTTTTCTACTGGGCAAAGCTGTATACCTCGGAGCTGAAAAGCGGGGATAACTATGGCGCGCTGAAGCAGGCAATATGCATAAACATAATTAATTTCAATATGTTTGACGGTGAAGCCTACCATAACGAGGTAATGCCCGTGGTAAAACAAACGGGAGAAGTTTTTTCCGATAAAATGAGCATACACTTTTTCGAGCTGAAAAAAGTCGGCAAAAAACCGAACCCCAAAAACAGCCGTGAGCTGTGGCTTCAATTTATAAACGCCGACAGTGAGGAGGATTTTGAGATGATTAATCAAACAAATATTCCCATAATGCAAAAAGCCGTCCGTGTAATTTACGATATGAGCGAGGATACGAGAGTAAGGGAAAACGCAAGAATGAGAGAAAAAGCCTTGCACGACGAAGCTTCCGCGCTGTTTAACGCCAAAAACGAGGGGCGTGCCGAGGGGCTTGTCGAGGGTGAAAATAAAGGTCGCTCCGAAGAACGTGCAGAATTAACCGAAAGAATGCGCTTATTGGGACTATCGGAAGAACAAATTAAAGCAATTATTAATAAATAATGGAGAAATTAATATGAGCGAACAACATACCTGCCGGATAATTTACGATATGAGCGAGGAAACGAGAATAAAGGAAGCGGCAAGAATGAGAGAAAAAGCCTTGCACGACGAAGCTTCCGCGCTGTTCAATGCCAAAAACGAGGGGCGTATTGAGGGGCGTGCCGACGAACGCGCTAAACTTACAGAAAATATGCGCTCATTTGGTTTGACCGAAGAACAAATTCAAGCGATAATTAACAAATAATGTATAAATGGAGATTAAAAATGAACGAACAGTATGTCTGCCGTGTGACTTTTGACACGAGTGAGGAAACACGAATAAAGGAAACCATAAGAATGAGAGAAAAAGCCCTCCACGACGAAGCTTCCGCGTTGTTCAACGCGGAAGAAAGGGGTCGTGCTGAAGTACGTACCAAATTTACAGAAAAAATGCGTTCGGCGGGACTATCAGAAGAACAAATTCAAGCAATTATTAACAAATAACGCAAAAATTTTGACGAAGCTATAAATCTTTCTGACCGTGGTTCATCTTTTGCTGTAAAAATAAGGAAATACTTTGGCAAAAAAACAATGCTTGTTTCAGTTTTAATTTTATCTGAATTTAGCATTTCATATGAAACCGCATAAACTTATTTTCAGAACAATCTTCCGAACAAAGTTCAGATAAAAGGTTTTTCGACACTGCGTTGACTAAGCCTCTCAAATGGCTTTACTGCGTGATTTGAGGGTATTTTGTAATTTTTGAAAATCTTATATAAAACGTGAGGTCAGCGCCTCATAACCCGAAGGTCGTAGGTTCAAATCCTGCCTCCGCAACCAAAGGAAAACCCCGTAAATACGGGGTTTTCTGCTATTTAACCATCTGAAACGGAAGCCTCGGAAAAGGTTTTCCTGCAAGTTTCCTGCACTTTTTCCTGCAGGTTTTCCTGCAAACCCTGTGAGGAAGCCCCTCCGAAACCCAAAGCGGCGCATACGCAGTCAAGCTCGGAACGGGTATCGTTCTCATCGGTTTGGCAATATATGTCAAACGTTGTCTGGAAGTTGGCGTGACGGGCAAAGCCTTGAACAGCTTTCGGGTCGAAGTGTTTCGCAAGGTAATCCAAAACGCTGTGGCGCAGGTCGTGGAAACGTATCTTCCGCAAGCCGTTCTCCTTTAGAATTTTGGAGAACTTCTGTGTTACAAAATCAAGCTTCAACCGTTCGCCTACCGCGTTCACGCAGACAAAATCTTTGTAATCGTCAACGTTGCTGATAAGGCTCTGATTGTGTTTATAGAGGTGTCGGAAGTATTCGCAAACGTAGTCGTTAAGTATATACTTACCGTGACTTGCCTCGGTTTTCAGCGTATCATCGTAAACGTCCCGCCATTTGCCGTCAATGTTGTTTCGTGTAACACTGCCGTTTACTGTTAAGGTTTTGTTAATGAAGTCGATATCCTGCCAGCGCAAGCCGATAATTTCGCCTCGGCGCAGACCGAATACTGCCGCTATAAATACTGGTGCTTCAAGCTCTGTACCCCTTGTAACCAGCAAAAGCTCTCTAAGTTCATCGGGTGTATAACGGTTTTGCTGCGGCTTTATTTTCTGCGGTTTTTTTATCCTATCCACGGGGTTGTGGGGTATCAAATCATTATTGACCGCGTCCTTCATAACCGTACCTATCAAAATAATGTGCTTGCGAACCGTGTTGGAGCTGATAACCTTCACCTTTTCATTAATGTAATCCTGCAGGTGCATTGCCTTTACATCCGCCAGCATAAAGCCCTCAAAATACGGCTTTATGTGGCAATTGAACGTACTGCAGTAGTTATCGTGGGTTGTCGTTTTAACAAAACCTCCTTTCAATTTAACTATAGCAATCCTCTAAATACACGCGCAAATTTTTATAGGGCGGGGGCTCTGCTCCCGCCTATCGTTTACACATATTTTTGAACATTTTTGTAGGGGCGGATTCCATATCCGCCCGCGTGTTCTGAAATCGTTACGGCGGGCGCATATGGAATGCGCCCCTACAGAACGTGCAAAATTCCGTAGGGGCGTGGTTTCCCCGCCCTACAGATTTGGTTATTATTTTGTAGGTTTGCTATAACTAAGCTAAAAAGAGGTCTGCAAATGTCTCTCTGCTTCACGAAACTTACGAAACATCAAGACAATTAAACTATGTATCAGAAATACGCCTTCCTGCGGACATTTTCGACATCGTTTCCAGCCGTAAAAACAAATATTCAGTGTCAATCCCGTTATTGAAATACCCGTCAAGAATTGTATTGAAATAGTCGCCCGAGGGAACTCCCGTCTTGTAACCGTCGTTCATAATATACGCCATAGCCTCAACGGTTTTACCGTCGCTCATCGTAACCTTAACAAGCTCTTTAATGTAAAGCCGAGGGTATCCCTCGTAAAAGTCAAGAGACCTCTCGTCTCTCTCGCTGATGTTCCAAACTACCACGGGAACTCCCTTGTTTTCGTCCCTGTGGGACGTGCGGTCGGGCTGTATGGTCGCAACCGCCGAATTGGGACTTCCTCTGAACATCAGCTGGTATTTAGGAATTACTCCAGTACCCACAACCTCCGCGTTGGGACATCTCCAGCTCATCTGCTCAATGTTCATATTTGAACCGTATGCGCAATATAACATAGTATCACTCCTTTATGAATTTACGGCTGTCGGCACTTCGTACCGCCATGCCTTGTTGCCTTGCAAGTTTTCAAGCAATAACTTCCGAGGGACTTCGTACAACTCACCTATAAAACCCATTCGCAAAAGCCATGTTCTGAACGTAAAACACTCGTTGGTGGAAGTTGTCACTTTTGAACTCGCGCTCTTTTGCATTATCGCCTGATTATTCATAGCAATCGCAAGTATTACATAAGTCCTCACCCAGCCCGCGTGAAGCGTTGAATTAAAAAGCCTAAACTCCACGGTCTTTTTGGTAAAATAGGCGTGAAAATTAATTCCGTAATACCTCGCACTTGTGTAATGGCGTGACATCTCGCCAAGTCCGCCGTGGTTTCTGTAAACGTCCTCGGCAAAGCTGTCCGAGGTTTGGGGTTTATGGTTGTTAAGTCTGTTCACGAACTCGTCCTCAAGTTTTTGACAGTATCTGACTTCCCGCCAATCACGAACACCCAGCGAACGGTACAAAATATCCTGCTTGCTCTTGAAAATATTAGCCAAATTCCGCAGGGTCGCGGGCGTATGATTTTCCGCTCCGACGTGAACGTGAATCCCCGCCGAACTGTTCGCGAAACCCTTTGCGGCTCTGATAGCGCGGACTATTTTCTGCAAGGTGTCCATGTCGGCGGAATACCGTAAAATCGGCGTTACAAACTCACACTTGTAGTCATCGTTCGCCGCAACCACCCGACCGTCCGACTTCTTTTCGGGCTCTATGCTGCTGTCACGCATCACTTTCCACTTCCTTCCCGTTCTATCGGAAATTTCGTAAATGTCATACGGAAATCCTCCGATATGAACTGCCGAGGAATTCAATACCTCCGCAACAGCTTTTGCCGCCGCGTTTCGGGTACATCCCGTGAACTCGATTTCTACTCCGAAAGTATATCTGTCTAAGTTTAGTTCCAGTAGGCATCACACTCCTTAAAAGGTTTGTGTGTGATTGTAACTCTCTTTCGGAAAAAATTCAAGGCGTGAATTACACAAAGAAAAAAACTTTTTTTAGTTAAATAGTCAAACCCCGCGAAACGAGCGTAGAAGCCGATTTGCGCGGTTTTGCCGTCCCGCCGATAACCGTACCCCAAGCACTTACAAAAGCGATTTACGAGCCGTTTGTGAGCCTCTGTGGGCATACCCGAAATACGAGCGGGAAAGCCGTTTTAAGGACGGTAACGCCCTGCCCGTAACCTAACCCCAAAAACACTTTTAAAGCGGTTTACAAGCCGATTTTGACCCCTTGCGGCAAGCCCGACAACACACGGCAAAACCGCGGAAATACGGCTGTTCGGAATACCCTGCGTTGGATTTGGGAATAAACTTTACTTTTGATTTTTACGTCATATTTTTTCCCAAAGCGCGGGTCAAAACTCCTAAAACAAGAGGTTTGGCAAGTACCCTCGGAAAAAATAGCCGCAAATCTTTACTGCAAAATTTATTCTGCACACGGGACTTCGGTGTCCCGAAAACTCGGTATCTTCAAAAATCAAACGGGGGAATTGCACCCCCGTTTTTCCTGCAAAGGCGGTGTATGCTCGCACAAAATTATTCAAAAATATTTTGCATATCTATTGATTTTTACAAATATATCTGCTATAATATAATTAACAACTCCATACTCATATAAAGGAAGATTTTATGGGCAATATGAAAATATATTTGGACACTTGCTGCTACAATCGTCCGTATGACGACCAAACTCAGCTTCGCATTAACCTCGAAGCGCAGGCAAAGTTGTTTATCCAAAAGCAAATTGTTGACGGTAAACTGGATTTGATATACTCGTTTATTTCGGTGTATGAAAATTCTCAAAACCCGTTTCCGATAAGGAAAAATACAATTGCCGACTTCTTTTCAAAAGCGGCTGTCTATATAAGCGAGGATAACGTTGACTCGGTTAAACAGCGTGCTTCCGAAATTATGAAAACAGGAATTAAAACAAAGGACGCTCTGCACGTTTCGTGTGCAATCGAGGGGAAAGCAGATTACTTTGTCACCACCGACATCAGGCTGTTAAAATACTCATCAAACGAAATAAAACTTATCAACCCCGTTGATTTAATAACCGTACTGGAGGGATAATTATGAGGAATACCGCAGTAATTATGGAGGATGCAATGAATTGTCTTATCGGCAAGCTCGGCATCGTTGAAACGGAAATATTTATATCCAACATAATCCGTGAACCGTTCGACTACACTAAATGGCAGCATGAAAAATTTGACGGTGTTTCTCTTGACGATTTCTGTAATCAAGCGGTTGAATACTGCAAAAATAACCCTGTTCGCTAAACCGTTTCCCCTTGCTTCTCGGCGGGGGATTTTTCTTTTATTTTGCCGTCAACCAGCATAATTTGCGGAAAATATTTAGTACCCCAAATTACAGCGGCTCGATGCAATTTTTATTCAAGCTGTGAATATTAAACGGAAAAACAAACTGTGACATTTACAATCCCAGCAACACATCAAACTGTCACACGTTATTGCAAAAAATTGACGGAATTGTAGTCTGTTCCTTTTCATCCTTCGCCATACGGTAAAAGCTGTTTCGTTTCAAGCCCGTCATCTCCATAGCACGCGCCGCCGTGATTTTTCCCAGCCGCCAATCGGCGTATACGCTGTCCCAGTTCTCGGGTTTAGGAATTTTGGGTCTGCCGAATTTTACGCCCCGCTTCCTTGCCGCCTCGATACCCTCGGCACAGCGCGTACGTATCTTCTGACGCTCCTTCTCCGCGAGGTATGCGAACAGCTCAAACACAATACTCCCGATAAGTTTTTTCTCAAGGTCGGACTTGTTATCCGTAGACAAAATCGGCGTGTCAATTATCACTATATTTACGCCCATTTCGATAAGCTCGGCGTATTCTTTTTTCATTTGGTTATACTCCCGACCCAGCCTGTCCAACTCTTTTATGTACAACGTATCGCCCGCTCGCAAAAGCTGATTTTTCAATGTCTGATACCCATTGCGGTCAAAGTCCTTCCCCGACTGACTGTCCGTAATTATGTTACGCTCCTCAACGTATTGCCGCAGCACATCGAGCTGCCTGTCAAGGTTCTGCTCCCTTGAGCTTACTCTCGCGTACCCGTACACTCTTTTATCACCATCCATATTTACCGCCTCCCGTTGGTTTAATCGTACTCAAAATCCAAACATTTATAAAGTAAAAACGCACACTTATCGAACTGATAAATACTATCATTGCAGACGTTGAAACATCTCCTAAAAAAGCTTACTTTTTCAAGCACTAACTTCCTTAAATTCGGACGTACATCAATCGGATATACGTCCACTTTTTTACTTGCTCTTGTTGCCCTTCTTCGCGGACGGGGCGAATTTATTGCCTACAATCAAGCCCGCAGGTCTGTAGGTGTACCCGATTATGGACGGTATGAAAACCTCCGCAAATCCGCTGTTATCCGAGCCTATAACGGGCAGTTTCAAGGTCGCCATTTTCTTTTCATCTATCACCCCTCTCGCCACTTTACTGTACACATTCTCGTCCATTATCGCCGACAGCGCGTCACGGGAAAGTGTTGTGGAAATGTCCCTTACCGCCTGCAACTTCAAGTCAAAAAACTGAATGTCAAGGATATTGCTCCTCAACTGACTTATCATCCTGTTGCGTATGCACAAAATCGATAATGTGTAGGTCACCGTCTGCTTTTTCTTGCACTCGAAAAGGGCGGGCTGGCAATCGTACACCCATGTGCTTTTTGCCCTTTGGGGGATTATTTCAAGGCACATTATACTGATCTTCTTAACGTTTATTGGCTGCTCCTTAATGTCCCCGATTACCGACTCCACCGTGGTGTTGCCGCACATCATCTTCGCCAAATTCGGGTTCAGCGTGTAAATGTGTGTGCTTTGAGAAGTCCCATCGGCAACCGTCACAAGCCCCGTCATCATCATTCCGTATACGGTCAGCACCGGCTCGTTAAAGCTCTCCGACTTGCCGCTAAAGCCTATACGATTCATCTGTATGGTCATAAAGTCCTTGTGGCTGTACTTCAGAAAACTCCCGTACAAAACTTTGATGTCAAAGCATTCGGGTGTAATCAACTTTACTCTGTTGGCTATGCTCATAGGCGGTTTAACTGGGCTCACTATCTTTCCTGCCATAGCTTCCTGTCTAACTGCCATCGCAATTTTGCTATCCGCTATGAATCTTCTGTCGTAATTCTTCACGGTTGACATTTATCAATCAACTCCTTTCAATGAAGTATAATTCAATGTCTGCGTTAGAAAAAATAAATGGCGAAAGTGCTATTTTACGCTCTGTTTTTTTAGTTAATTGTGTTTCGGATTTTATTATCCGACAAAATATCGTCCTTTAAAATACCAGGTCTGCACGAATGTTATCGTGCAGACCCGTAGGAATGTAAGGAATTTTAGGAATTGTCTTGTATCAGCATATTCTCGATTATTTCGGCAAGCTCTTCCGAACCGATAAACGGCTCGCCGTTTATATAAATTTCGTCAGACCCGTTGACTGTTATCGGGTTAAGACTTGCAATGTCTTCCGACACAAGTTCATACTTCCCGAAATATGTATCATAAAGATTATTGACATCGGTCAGACTTTCCCAATCGTTCCAAAGGGTATCGCCACTTTCATTCCGTGTACTGTTTGCCGCAGCCGACCCGACCGCTTCGCCGTTTATGTAAACGGTCAGCTCCATTTCTCTTGTCGTATAATCATTCGCCGTAACTGCTTCGGCTATAAGGCTTTCGGGCAGCATTACCGCGTCCATAGCATATGTGAACAAATTCGGCATACCGTTTCCCCTGCCTCGACAAACATACATAACAGCATCGCTGCCAGTTTCCGTATTTTTGTAATGTTTGAAATAATACTCTTTTTCCGTAGTAGTGTAATCTTCCAAAAGAGAATAGTCGTTCCACAAGCCCTCAGCCACACTTCCGTCCGACTTATAGACAGTATAGTCGTGACCGCTCATATAGTACCGTGTAATTATAAGCTCAGATATTCCGTCCGAATCAAAATCTATTAAATTCGCCTTAAAGGACATAGTGCTGCTGTCCTCGGTTTCATTGCACAGTATATCAGCATAGATGCGAGGGAGAATTTCAACGTCAGCCTCCGCCGATGTGTCTTTAACGGTATCTGTACCCTCGGTTTCGGGGGCGGGTGGTTTTGTTTCCGCAGCAGTTTCAACTTCGGCGGTCGTGGTAGTTTCCTCTGCAGTGGTGGTGACCTCCGTGGTTGTAACTTCGGAAGTAGTTTCCGAAACGGAACTCTCAGTTATCTCTTCCGTTACCTCGGCTGTACTTGTGTCGGAACAGGCTGTCAGTGTGAGTGCCAGTATTGCCGCTAA
This sequence comes from Ruminococcus sp., assembly GCA_023665505.1. Lineage (GTDB taxonomy): Bacteria > Bacillota > Clostridia > Oscillospirales > Ruminococcaceae > RGIG8773. The sequence continues at coordinate 22,229 of JAMPDU010000006.1, read as the reverse complement.
AATTATTTTTGTACGTTTCATTTTAATCTGACCCCTTATTACAAATTAAATTCAATATACGGAACAAGTGATGAGTAATACTGCATTTCAGAGGAAAGCTCATGCTCCTGTTCAGGTGTATCGTATTCAAAAGAATTTTCCAAAATTTTCTCACCCATTGTCAAATCAAACACAGTTTCACCGAGCCATAAAGCGCCTTCCGTATATGTAACAAGATATACACCGTTTTCGTCCCCGGAAATAAAGCTCCTGCCGTCTCCAACTCTTGTCAGCTCATATTCAGCATTTGCGGTTAAATTGTACAGCATTCCGCAGTTTTCGGTTGTAGAAGCCAAGTACAAATAATCAGTCTCCCCGACGGTAAAATAAAAATCATTGCTCCAAAACCATATTAACTCATTTTCATTTGATTCATCGGGAAACATATGGTGCTGCCGATATAACGCAGTAAAGCTGTCTATATCCGTATTTTTAAATTCGCATTGCTTCAATCCGCTTTCGGACGGGATTTCATTCATTTCTTTTATAACATTTTCGTTGTATCCGCCGCCGTTGATAACAAAATCAAAATCTGTCGCAAGAGAAACTGTCTCCTCAGCCAATGCCGATTCCGTCTCGGTTTCGGAAACGGTTGTCTCCGCTAAAGTAGTTTCCTCTTCGGTGGTTGTAGTAGTCTCATCGGTGGTGGTGACCTCCGTGGTCGTAACCTCGGAAGCAGTTTCGGAAACGGAACTTTCCGTTATCTCTTCCGTTACCTCAGCTGTATTTGCGTCGGAACAGGCTGTCAATATGACCGCCAGTATTGCCGCTAAAATTATTTTTGTATGTTTCATATTATTGCTCCTTATTCCAAAAACTTAATATATGTAGACATCATTCATGATAACTTCGCATTTATACGGCTCATTGCCGAATATGCTGCTAACGTCGTTTATGTCAATGGTTTTATTCTTGTATTTATTGATGTAATAGTCGTTTAATTCATCGTAGGTTATTTCGCCCGCTTTATATTTGGCATCATATTCTTTTCCCCACGGTATTCTATATGCCAGTCTGACTGATATATTGTCACTTATAGATATTTTCACCATTACACCCGATATATCGCCGCCTTCGCCGTAAACCTCGGTAACGGCGGAAGTCTGACCGTATTTTTTCGCAAGGTTTTTCAAAGCGTTTTTATCAAAGACAATATCCCCGTCTATCGCGCCGCCCTCGTCAACGCTCAGCCCTCTGACGTAGTCCAAATCCGACTTGTATCCGTTTTCATAATTCTCAAGGCTGCCGTACAATTCATACGGGCTGCCATTTAACCTAAACATATCCACCACCTGAATATTTTGTGAATACCCGCCGTTATTTTTTGCGTATACCCGCAAATCATCATACTTTGCGCCGATAAAATCAACGGCGGTGTATGAATCGAAGTTTACAACACTTTTCATAAACTGAACTTCAAATTCCGCATCCCAAAATATAAGATCATCATACACATCTAAGGGATTCTGAAGATATATTGAAAATTCTCCGTCCGTCCGCGAGGGAGTCGGTTCTTTCATAATCTTGTCGATACGCTCGCGAAACTCATTATACGATGCCTCGGTTAAAGCGTACCCGTTAAAATCAAACTCGTTATTTCTTTTGTCCGATGATATAGAAAAACTTTCCGTTGCATCGGTGCGGGTATAGTTATGTGATTCATTGCCTTCAACGCCGTAAAATGATTTTACGAAGTAGTATCTGTTATTATCGGTGCTTTGCTTTATACAAATATATTCTCCTCCCACACCGCCGCCTGTGTTGTCAAGCAGCGTTTTCGTTTCTGCTTTGCCGCTGCTGTCAACGGTACTCACAAGGGTAAGTGTGCGTTCTGAATAATATACAAAACCGTCATCTTTAACATATGCGGTGCAAAGCATCATACACTCGCTATTGCCAAGCGTATCGTATGTAACGTATATAAGCGGCTTTTCTACTTTGCTGATTTCGTACCCGTCATACTCGGCAATATTTTTCAAAGCATTGTTATAATGCTCCTCAAGAATTTCTATCTCTTTTTCAGTGACGTAAAACCTTATTACCGTAACTGGTGTATCTGACGTATAATTGGCATGGATATACGTTCCATCGGAAAGCTTGTAATATCCCGTATCAGTTTCGGCTGCAATCTTGACTTCCTGCCCCGCTTCAAATTCATTTACGGATTCCGCATCTACAATCGGTGCTGCCTGCGAATAACAATTTGTCTTAATATACAATGTCTTGTTAATATCAGTTTCATTCCATGTCACCGCTTCCTCGGAAGTCTGAATGGAACTTTCCGAAACGCTTTCTGTCTGCGCCTCGGTCGTTTGCGGGGCGCTTTCCGAAGCAGTCCCCGCAGTCTGTTCCGAAGATGTCTGAGACTGCGTTTCGGCAGCCGTAATCTCGGCATCCGTTTCCGTCTCGGTTTGGCTTTCGGTAATATTCTGCAAAAAGTTATTCTCGCCGACTATTGTTTCGGTTTCGGTATTTCCGCAGGCTGTTAATGTGACCGCCAGTATTGCTGATGAAATTGCTTTTATCCGCTTCATATGTTTTCACTTTCCTATCGTATATGTAAATTATAAATGTATTTATATAACATCAAGTTATTATTGATGAAACGTCATAAATTTTAATATATTATTTTTAACATTGGTCGAGTCATCAAATACTTCCTTTTGTGATTGGCGCTCTTCCTCGTGGTCTATCATGATAGGCTCTATTCTTGAATTGAGCAGTTTGCTTTCGGCTCTTTTAACAGGCGCGGCTTTCGCTATGGGCGGGTTGTTTTCAACCTCACGTCTCACCACGGGCTTATCTGTGGCAGGCTTAGAACTAACTGGTGTCAGCGCGGTTCCGCACTTCGCACAAAACTTCTTACCCTGTGGATTTTCCGCCTTGCAGGATGGACAAATCACAATGCTGTTATTATTTTCAACGGACAGCTTGCTGCCGCATTTCAGACAAAACTTTTTGCCCTGTGGGTTTTTAACCTTGCAGGTTGGGCATATAACCATACCGTCTTTGGGTTCGAGAACAGGTTCGAGTTCAGAAACAGGTTCGGAAACTGGAGCGAGTTCGGGAACTGGTTCGGGTTCAGAAACGAGTTCGGAAAGGGGTTCGGAAACTGGAGCGAGTTCGGGGGCAGGCTCGGGTTCAGAAACAGGTTCGGACACGGGAGCAAGTTCGTGAACGGGTTCGGGTTCAGAAACGAGTTCGGAAAGGGGTTCGGAAACTGGAGCGAGTTCGGGAACGGGTTCGGGGTCTTTAACCTCCAGTTTGTACCCGCAATCTACGCAAAATAATGCGCCATCCAACCAGTCAGTGCCGCACTCGGGACACTTATCCGTGTGTTTTTCCTCCTGCTGCAATTTGCTGCCGCACTTCATACAAAACTTCTTTCCCTTTGGGGTTTCCGCATTGCAGGTCGGGCAAATGACCGCACTGCTTTCAGGTTCTTTAATCTCCAGCTTGCACCCGCAATCTACGCAAAATAATGCGCCATCCAGCCAGTCAGCACCGCACGAGGGGCACTTATCCCCGCACTGATCCTCCTGCTGCATCTTACCACCGCATTTCAAACAAAACTTTTTCCCCTGCGGATTTTCCGCCTTACATGACGGGCAGATGACTTTTATATCACTCATTTTAATTACCTCTTTAAAATTATTTTATATAACTTTTACAATAGCTTATTTCCGCACTTGACGCAGAACTTTTTACCCTGTGTGTTTTCCGCTGCGCAGGACGGACATATAACCGTATCGCTCACGGGTTCGGGAACGGGTTCCTCAGCCTCCAGCCTGTAGCCGCACTCGCCGCAGAACAACGCGTCCTCCGACAAATCAGCGCCGCACTCGGGACATATATTCCCTTGATTTTTTGTCTCCTGCCGCAGACTGTTTCCGCATTCATTGCAGAACTTTTTACCCTTTTCATTTGCCGCCGAGCAGTATGGGCAAATTGTCTTGCCAAGTCCCCAAATGACGTTGAGCTCGTCGGCAATTCTCAATGTTAAAAGAGTAATCGGTACATTGCTTATGAACGAAAGTACACCCCAAATAAAACTATGCTGTAAAAGCGCCAGCGTGAACGCGTACAATACGTTTATCAAAAAGACAAGCTCCGTGAGTATATACTTCTTTTCCTTAGTTTTGAGGTTTGATGAAACTACAAAAGAAATATAAATCAATGCCGGGTTCAGCGAACATATACATAATATCTTCGCGGCAAGTGTCAGCGTTTTGCCGTAGTAGTCAATAAACTCCATATTACTCTTCATCATATAAACAATATAAATCACCAGTATAATTGCGGCTATGAAAAACATTCTGTTCAATGATGGCATTTTTGCAAATAATATAATAATTAAATCCTTAAAATCAAAAACCTTCATAAAATCCTCCCACTCACCAAATAAAACAAAATCTTAATTATTGCGGGAGTTAGCCAAGCGGCTAAAACACCCATTGCAATCATAAAGACCAAAAAATCAAATTTATATGTTACCTTTATGATTTTACCTACCATACTGCGCAGCTTTTCTACAAAAGCCTCCATATTTATTTTCCTCCATTCCGTTCGGAAAGTTTCCTTCCGCATTTTGCACAGAATTTTTTACCCTGCGGATTTTCAGCGCCGCACTCGGGGCAGACAAGACCGCTTGCGGCTGTACCCAGCGAGTGAAAGCAGTTTATGAAATTCTGCAAATCATTTTCGCGCACTCCGTATCTGCTTATGCAAAACGAACCGTACACCGTATTCACTTCCACCAGCTTTTTATGGCTCAAGCCGTACCGAATAAGCTGTACAACCGATATGACAAATAAAATTATTATCAGAATACGAAGTACGCTCTGCAGCTCGCCCGCGGTTTTGGAAATATTCGCCGCCGACTCCGACGCGTCCGCATATGCGTAGGGTATGTATGCGGCGTCTCCCGTTGAGCCTTTGAACAGCTCCGAAAGAAACCCCGTACCTTTCGAGGCATACCCTGCCTTTCTGGAAATGCTTTTGAAATATTTATATATCAAATACAATATCCCGCATACCCCGAAACAGGAACAGCTGCTTATCAGCTTTGCGGCGGAGGAATACTTAATCCCGCCTATTCTGAGAATATCGTCACGGCGTATTTTTACCGCCTGCCCGCCGCTTTTGAGTTTCTTATCCTTCAGTATGTAAAAATTACCCTCGGAGATAACATCGCCGTTTTCCGTTACGGAGAGTACACCTCCGCTGCCGTTTTTTAATTTCTTTACAATATTCATTTCCTTTTACCCTGCGGTTAATTCTCGGATTTTTTGCGTGACTTCATAAGGTGAATTTGTCTCTGAAAATCCGCAACAGTGCTGCTGTTAAGCCACTTTACATCAAATCCGATTTTTCCGCCAGCATACTCAACGTTAAAAAGTGTAAATCTTTTTTTAAGCCATAATAGCATAAAGATTATTCCAGGCAAGCCAGTAAATAAAAATGAAAGTGTTACATCAATTAAATGGTCACTTAAATCGTCCGTTGCCCATAAAATTATCATAGCAATAAAGCCTATGAATCCCAGTACAGTAAGTATCAATAACAAAATATGCGTTACGTTTACAAAACCTGTTCCCGTAATATCCTCAAGGTCGATAATTTTTGACACCTTTACTTTTTGCCACGACCGACCGCTTTTTTCAAAACATATTCCACTAAAATAAAGCCGTTTCTGCGTAAGTACCGCAGTTGCCTTTGTAGCACCGCCCGATGAAACGATATTCTGCAAATATCCGTTACCCAGCGTAAGTACCGTATACTCATCACTGTCCACAAAGCTGTTTTTGCCGCCGCCCGTACTGCGCTGAGCAGCGTTTCCCGCGCTTGCATATCCCGAGCTGCTCGTATTACCCGTATTACTTGAATAATTATACGAACTCCTCGGCGGCTCTACCCTTGTCTGAACCGAACTGTTCCGCGCCGTGTCGGCAGGAGTATCAAATCTGTACCCGCATTCGCCGCAGAACATATCGCCCTCCGCCAGCGGTTCTCCGCACTTCGGGCACCTGTTTGTACCATTATCATCATCAAACTTATGTCCGCACTCTCCGCAAAATAAATTTCCGTCCTCAACAGCCGCTCCGCAGGCGGGGCACTTTTTATCGGTATTCATTGTACTTTACCTTCCTTTTGCACTTTTTTCAGCATTTTTTGACAAACACTCACATTATATTATATATCATTCAATTCCATATGTCAAGATAATATTTACTTTAATTCTCCCAAAAAATTGGCAGTTCGGGTTATAATTATTTATAGAAATTGCCTAAGGAAGTGAAATCATGGTAGAATACAAGAGTATCGAGAACTGGCGGAATTTCTTCTCCGAAAGAGTTTCGGGGCTTCGCGTATCGAGGAACGTCAAGCTGTCCTCCCGTAAGCTGTCGCAGGAGCTGAACCAATGCGAAAGCTACATCAACAAAATCGAAACGGGCAGGGCGTTACCCTCTATGGAGATGTTCTTCAAAATCTGCGAATACTTTGACATTACCCCCGCCGAGTTCTTTATGGACACCGCAGACCCTCTTCTCAAGAGCGAACTCAGCGAATTGTATTCTGCAATGGATTCCGACTCACGGGTACTCTTTATGGAGCTTGCGAAAAAACTCGCCGCTTCGGACGGTAAAAAGCTAAAGTAAACTGCAAGTCCCGACAAAAGGTCGGCATATGGAGCATACGTCCGACTTTAGAACGTATGCTCTGATATTTTGGGGAACGCTCCATCAAGTCGGGGATATGATGATGTTCAAGCTGTCAATCTTCGCAGACCTTCATCATTGCTGGGGTTTCGTTCATCTATACGAAAATCAATACAATCCCCTAAGCTCCGTATCTCTTCGCAATTATCCATTGAGTCCTCCTTCTCGTGTTTCATTGTGTTGATGTCCGATGTACTATTATAATATAAGGGTATCAAGCGCAATATCGAAAATCTTGAAACACCTCAAAAATTCTTTGTCTGTTTGCAGAAAAGGTATAATGCTCTGCAGTATCCCGAATGGCTCCCTACAATACCTGCAAAATATGTGTCAATTTAGTCTGCGCTGTAATCATGACCAGTATGCTCTCGGTGAGAAAGTGTGAATCTTCAACCCGCTAAGATGTACCAATCATACCCTCAAACGCCCTATTCTGCGTACTTCGACGATTATGGCGGCTGCTTCATCGTGCTTCAGCTGCATGATGCTTCGGGCATCGGTGTGGCAAGTGTGGAAACCTGTTGGCTTCATCTATACGAAAATCAAGACTATCCACTAAGCTCCGTATCTCTTCGCAATTATCCATTGAGTCCTCCTTCTCGTGCTTCATTGTGTTGATGTCCTATATATAATATAAGGGTATCGAACGCAATATCGTAAATCTTGAAACGGCTCAAAAGTTCTTTGTGAATATGCCAAAAGGGTACAGTACTCCCATACATTCATAATGGTTCATGCTGAAAACTGCTTTATATGTATTTATGTGTGTCAATGTATTAAATATGAAGCAGTCTTCGCTATGAACCGTATGCTCTCCATAAGAAAGTGTGAATCTTCGCAGCGCAAAGATGCGGTAACGGCAGCACAAATGCCGATTTTGCGGGCTTTCGCAGCTGCATCATTGGTGTTTGGTGAGTTGCATCTGCAATTTGACAAGGCTTCGCCGCGCCCATAAAATCCAAAAAAATTTTGAATTATTGTATGTTCGTGTGTGAATGTATCAAACTTTATCGGCAGCCGCAGGCGTATGTATTTGAATTATCCCGAGTTTGTATAGATATACTCATTCGCTTGTTCTCTATAGGAACAATTTGACCCGTCTCCGCACATAATATCAATCTCTTTCAGGAAAATCTTTTCCCAGTATTGAAATTCAGGCTTCTCAAGAAGTGCGTCATAACACTCGTTTTCATAGCCGCTTATTATAATATGGTACTTTTCCTTCGGCAGTTTATTTGCCTCCTTCAGCAGAGCGGCATGTCCATTCTCATCAAGGCTATAATCATATGTTTTCTGAGCTGTTTCAATATCGGAATTTTTATCAGACAGATACGGCGGATCTATGTATATCACACACTCGTCCGTAATTTCACTTTTTATTTTGCGAAGCGCATCGAACATGTCCATATTCCACACCTCAACGTTTTCAAAAGCGTCCATGTATGAACATATCTCTTCTCCGTCAACAAGGTTATACCACTTTTTCAGCTTACTTTCAATGAATGAGGATTTTTCATCTCTTCTGCTTCCGATTCTGCTGAAAAAACGAACAAACCAGCTATATGCTGCCGCTGTCGGAAGGTCATCATCAATATATTCCTGAAGATTCCATTCCTTGCGATCCTCTAAATATTCCCACGCTTTTTGATAGGTTTCTTTGTCACACTCGAGCTCTTGCATTATATCTGCCATAGGATAAGAATACTCATCACATGATAACGCCTTATATATAACGGCAAGCTCGGCGTTCGCATCGTTTATAATTCTCCTGCCTGCAATGCGGTTCGCAGTAACTATACCCGAACCGCCGCAAAGATCAATAAATATATCCGCGTCATATGCATCGAAAAATTCATCAAGGTCTTCAAGCACACGTTTTTTGCCTCCGCAATATGTAACAACTCCAGATATAATCTTCCTGTCATTTTTGGTGTTGTTCAATGCTTTTTTCCAATTACTCCTCATTGCCGTACTTCTCCTTTAATTTGATGAATAAATCTTTTTTTATTCCAAACAGCTTGCTGTATCCAACCTTTTCAATTATCTTGCTGTCTGTTATGCTTTTATAGTACCTATTGTCTTTAGTCTTGTATACCATATCCCTTTCATACATCTTTCTGAATAGAGTTTGTGGATCGTACTCAAGGCTTTCTGCTATTTTGATGGCTTTTTCTTTATCAATAAAAATATAGTCTGCAACATTAGTATTGCTGTCTTTAGTAGAGAGTTCTTTGCCATCGACGGTTTTTATGCTTTCATCGGATGCAGCCTTTTCTACAAAATGAATGAAATCATTTTCAACGTCTGATATATTTAGATTAATCAGCATCTCCGAGGTTTCACACATGCAAATCCTATTACTTTCCATATAAAAAGGCGCATTGCTGTCCTTGTTTGTGCATATGGTTCGGAGTTCTTTATATTCACATTTAAGATACTCCTTGACATAGCCTGAAACTTCCGAATATTTTTCTGCCGTAAAAATCCTAAAATCTATTATTCGGGAGTTTTCACGGTCTAAAAGCACAGCGACAGTATACCATTTAAGGTAATTCTCCTTATCGCGGCAAGTAACATCAAAAATCATGAAAGCTCTAAGATTATCAAAAAGAACGCCAATGCGTTTTTTATCAAAAAGCTCTTCGATAGTTTTAGAGTTACTTTGGTATACTTGCTGATCTGCAAAGAATTCTGCAAGTATTTCCTTAGCTGTGTTCCTCTTCATTTCCTCAGCAGTAATCTCCTGCGCGTTTGACATAACATCTTTTTTGGTTTTCATAATAAAAACAACCTTTCTTATAAATTTTTGAATCTAACCGATTCTGCCTTTATAGAAAGGAACGTTGTGCAGATCGCGATTTTTTATAACAGCTTCTGTCATCAAAAGTTCAGCATCCGCAATTTCAATATATGGGTTGAAACTTTCCCGATTCCTATGCATTAAGAGGCAGAATCTAACTGATTCCGCCTCTTATAATAGGACTCAAGGTATAGATCGCGAATTTTAGCTGTTCCTTCTGCTAAACAGTAAATTTGTCTTCGTATATGTTTATCTGGATGCATGGGATTTTTATTTTATCATAAAAAAATACACAAATTAGAAACATTTTGTGTTGTTAGTATTCCACTTAATCATGACTCGGGGTAACAAATAAAGATCACAATAACTATTTCAGCAGGATGCAATTGAACATATAAAAAGGATGCATAACCAGCATCCTCTTTTAACCTTACACCTGTTAGATCAAGACAGTACTCACATGACTATCTTAACAGAATCATGATCTATTTACTTCACAAGATCGTGCAATATAAAATACCAACTCACATTCACTATCGACTTTATTGATTATACTATAATAATAGTATACAGTATTGAAAATATTTTGCGGTTTCGCACGTTATCAGATTAAAGTTTCGTATAATAAAGTCCTATGGCAATAGTAGGTGTTTACAATTTTGTAATCAAATTTTCAATGCCCACCTATTGACATTATAAAACTTTTGTGTTATAATGCTATTTAGTAGCAGTATACTCGAAAAGGAATTATACTACTTCACTTTGCTAAACTAAAATGCGGGATATACCATATGGATATATCCCGCTGATCTATGTAAAAATCGGGGACTAAATTCCACCGATTGTTTCCTGCAAAAATAATTTAAAACGCACTAAATCAGTACTGAACTATGAAAACTGGACTATACCAAAAAGCGCGTATTTACGGCGTTTGAAGCCTCTTTAAATCAAAATGGTCTGCATTATTTTTCCTTTTTCTCGCCTCATAACCCGAAGGTCGTAGGTTCAAATCCTGCCTCCGCAACCACGTAAATACGCCGTTTGAGGGTTCTCAAGCGGCGTTGATTTTTCCCAAAACGCCAAAAAAACGCCAAAAAGATATTGAAAGTTATGAAACTTACAGCGGTTTTTGGCAAGCAACTTCGGTTCAAATTCGGCGTTTTGAGGGCTGGAAATTTAAGGATATTTATTCCATGATAGCGAAAGAAAAAGCCCCTATTGTCATATTTTGACAATAGGGGTTCTTTCTATTCATTGTCCTCGTCGTCATCATCGAAAAGCACGTTTTCAAGCGCCTCAGCAGCCTGTATTTCGGCTTCGCTGAACGAGTGAGTGTAAGTATCTTTAGTTATGTAGGTGTTGCTGTGACCCGCTATTTTGGCGGTTGTGGCGTCGTCTATGTTGTTGAACGACAAAATGCTTATGGCGGTATGCCTAAACGCGTGAGGATTAATTGGCGGCAAGTCGTACTTCTTGCCGAAATCGGAACACCAGCCTGTTATTGTATCGGGGTTCAGAGGGTATCCGATTTTATTGTTTTTGGTTGAATAGAACAGGAAATCGCTTGTATAGCTGTTGTTTTTCGGCTTTTGACCTTGTTCTGCAAACTGTATGCTTTTTTCATCGGGAAGATATACTGCCTCATTCCACGAATTACCGTATGATTCTTTCTGTTTCAGCCATTCCTCGCGGTATTTTTTCAGCAGTTTGACCGTACCTTTCGGCAGCAGGATTTTTCTGACTGACGAAGTGGTTTTCGGCGAGCTGACATAGGTACCTATCCCCGTTTTGTGGAGAACCGTTTTGTCAACGTTTATGACTGAATTTTTCCAGTCAATGCTGGACCAGGTAAGCCCCGCGATTTCGCCGCGCCTCATTCCCGTGGAAATCATAAGAGTAACCAGTACGCGCTTGTCAAGCGGTTCTTTTTTCAGCGCAGCCATTATCTCTTTTACTTCATCGGGCTGATAGAATGTTGGCGCTGACTTTGTAACTCGGTTCAGTTTGACGTGTTTCGCGGGATTTTTTAAAATTTTATCGTTTTGGCAAGCGTCCTCAAGGATTTCAACGACAAGCATCTGATGTTCGCGTATCGTCTTTGATGAGAGCGGCTTATTGTCTGTAATAAAATAAAATATTTCAGAAGGAGCCGCGTCAAAAACCGCCGCTATAGCCTTTGCTTTATCTGGCATAATCGGTTTCTTTTTGTAGCAGGAGCTGATAACTGCCAATGATACATTGGCGGCTCTGGCCAGATATTCTTTGGTAACATTGTTTTTGGCAAGAATTTGTTTAAGTTCAACCTTACAGACAGCCTTTTCATTATGACCGCGTATGCCCTCTTTTCTAAGCTGATTGAAAAGAGCCGTAATATGAGCTGAAGTAAGGTCGGCAATCGGGATATGCCCTATTCCCCTGTTTATACGAATAAGGGCGCGGCGATAGCCTGCAATCGTTGAAAATTTCAAGCCCTCAATCTGCTTTTGCTCAATAAATGCTTCAGCATACTGTTTAAAAGTTCTGCTGTCCTGAGAACTTCTGCTGTCACATTGAGCCTTAAATTCATTAGCCAATTCTTTGACCTTAGCTATATTCTGCTCATATGTCAGGTTCGGGTCAACCTTATATGTCTTAGTTATCATTTTTTGCTTGCCGTCAGAATCCATACCTTGAAAAATACGTATCTGATAGCTTGTTATCGTGCCGTCCTTGTTTTTCCTCGCCTTTATATATTTCAGTTTTTCTGAGCCTTTGTTTTTCAATTTTCATTCCTCCTTTTTTGAATTTTTCTGTACTTCTTGAATGTAAATCCAATATTATTATACCGTGGAAAGCAAATTCTGTCAATATATCAAAAATCCCCGAACCTTACGGTTCGGGGGAAAACACTCAAAACTTGAGTTTGAGCGGGATTGGCGTGATGCCGCGAACAACGTTGCTCTCCTGAGCATCGTGCCTGATAGGCTCAGGCTCGCGGGGGTTTACGTATTGAGACCAAAGGTATTCGGCGAATGCTTCAGCATTTATGTAAAGTCGGCTGTTTTGCCGTATTGCCTTGATTTCACCGCTCTTGGCTTTGGCGCGTATTAAGTTAGCAGGGAGACCGAACTCCTTGGCGGTTTCATTAACGGTAAGCATATGGGGTTTTTCTATATCAATCATAAAATAATGACCTCCTTCACAGTATTAAATTTTCGGTGAACCTCTGTTTCCCCTGCACGGGGGTAAAAAAACAGAGGAGCACCATTCTGACATAGTTAGACCGTCTAACTGTGTCCGAATAAATACTTCTCAAATGGAAATCATTATGTTTATATTATATACCGCCGTTTCCGATTTGTCAAGAGGTTTTTTAAAATTTTTCCGAATTTTTTTGAAAGTCAGCAAATAAACGACGCCCTCGGCGGTTTCAAGAACCACTGACAACAAACCCCGCCAAGGCATTAAGCCAAGGCGGGGGTTGTTTTCGATTTCAGCATCAAGCACCGCTTTACACTTTTATTTGGGTAAAACTTATACCCTCGCGGGTCATCAGAGCCTCAAGGTATCCTGTATGATTTCCTATATCTACGGCAAAGCTGTAGAGAGCAGTATGGATAAAAAACAGTTCATCAGAAACTATATGCTTGTCAATCATATCGGAATATTCAAAAAGACGCCATGTGTAAAAATTCGCTATCCTATGCAGGCTGACAAGGCTGAGTGTGTTTACCGTTTTTATCATCTGTTTTTAGCAATAATTTTGCCAAAAGGCGGTTTTGTGGTATAATAGCGGTGGAAAAAATAAAACGAGAAAAGAGGAAATGCTATGACCGAATACATAATCAAAGAACGTCCCGCACACGGTTTCAGCGGTAATCTGCACTATTACCGCAAGGCTAAGGGACTGAACGAAACGGAGTTAGCCGATATTTGCAAAATTTCAAATCAAATGGTTTCAAAATATGAACGGGGTTTCCGATACCCCTCGCTGCCGATTTTGATTGCTTTGGCTCAAGCTTTGGAGGTTTCCGTTGACGACCTTTTACGCGGGGAAAATGATTACTCCAGTTTTTAATTTTCATAGCCGCTTAAGCGTTATATAGATTAAACAAGCCGTTCTCCATTACTTCGGAGGGCGGCTTGTTTTGCTTTATATAGCCTTTGGTTTATTTCATAAATAACCAGTTGATATAATAATTACAAATATTACCAAAGTAAAGGAGGCAAAAATGAAACACAAAGTAATGTACAAAAATCTCGAACTTGAAATTGATAGCGGCGTTTTGTGTTCAATGTGCAATACTGGCGCGTCTTGCAAAGTCGTAATTCCAAAGGTATTGCCGAACGGTGAAACTATACAAAAACTCGGTGCGGAATTCTTAAAGGGCGAATACAAGCGTGTGGTAATTCCCGATGAAATAACCGAAATCTCCGAGGGTGCATTCAGAAATGCAACAGTTGACGAAGTGCGATGGTCTGGCGGCTGTAAAGTCATTCCCGAAGATTGTTTTAAAAATTGTACGCTAAAAATCTTGATGAATACAAAGCATATTGAAAAAGTGAGCGCGTTTGCTTTTGATGAATCCTGCATTGAGGATTTCATCTGGCCAGAAAATTGCCGCACTATTCCCGAATGCTGTTTCAGAAAAAGCCGCCTGAGGACGATTACAAATATTGAAAATGTTACCGAAATCGGCTGGGAGGCGTTTAATCAAAGTCAGATTGAGGAAATAAAATGGCCGAAATTCTGCACAGCTATTCCTCATGGGTGCTTTAATTTCACAAAGTTAAAAGTGCTTACTGGCATTGAAAACGTTACGCGGATTGAACCTTTTGTATTTTCAAAAAGCAAAATACAGAAAATAGTTTGGCCGCGAAATTGTTTGGAAATATCCGAGGGTTGCTTTAACGCAAGCAGTTTGAGGGAAATTTCGGGGATTGAGAATGTTACCAAAATCGGGCGAAGAGCTTTTGCGAATTGTGATATACGAAAAATCATCTGGCCGAGCGGCTGCAGCGAAATTCCCCGCGAATGTTTTTTGTGCAGCAAGCTGGAAAATATAGAAAATATCGACCACGTAAAAAATATAGGCGATTACGCTTTTGCGTACTGCAACCCTCAAAGCATAGACTTGTCGCGGACAACAGACCTCACAATATACAAGCATATTTTCAGAGGAACTGAACGGGAAAAAATTATCCCGCCGTATTATATTACGGACGAGGACTGGAATTTGGCTTTTGATGAATAAAAACACCGCCCTCACATTGATTGTGAGAGGCGGTGTTTTCGCAATATAATCAGTTTCGTTTAATTATAACAGCACTTCGACATAATTCCTAACCTGTTTTTAATGCTCTCGAAACAGCTCCTCCATGCGAAATGAAAAGTTCTGCAAGTACCATACCGAAAGGCTTTGCAGGGAATTTTTTATGTGCTTTTTTCGCTTCGCAAAAATCTCAAAAAACGCACATCTTTTTACGCTCAATATTTTGCCGAAAACGCTTCGCTAAAGAACGAGGAGTGGCTTCGCGAGGGGGTGCTTCGCCAAAGAACAGGAGTAGTTCTCAGTTTTGCCCTCAGACTGCTTCGCTGATAAAAGCTGCATATTCGGCTTCGCTAATCGTCAGTTTTCAGTTAAGCAGTTTTGCCAAAAATATGAGCTATTTAAATGCTGTATTAATGCTGTAATCAATGCGCATTTAATACAGCATTAGCCTCAAGCGGTGTCCGCTTTAATAATATTTGCTGTATTAATGCTGTAATCAATACACATTTAATACTCATTTTAGCAAATAAAAAATGGATTCCAAACTTTCGTCTGGAATCCGTAGTGTTAATTAATTTTTCCTGTTTCTTGATAATGGTTGATACGCCTGTATAATGTACTTGGTGCAAGCCCCGAACGCCGTCCAAATTCGGCGGCTGTAATTTCTTTGTCAGACCACTTGCTGTACAATTGCTGAAACTGTTTATCATCAATTCGTCGAAATTGTTTTCCCTTGTACACGCCAGCCGCCTTAGCAATTTCGATGCCCTCTTTTTGCCGCTGCAATGTCTGTTCGCGCTCCAGTTCGGCAAGGGCGGCGAATATCGAAAGCGCCCTTGTGGTGTGCCCGTATCAAGAGCCTCTTTGCAGCTCACGAGCTTAACGCCTTTGCTGTTCAGCGTGTCAACGATTTTCAGCAGGTCGCGAATTGAACGTGACAAACGGGAAATACTTTCAACGTACAGCACGTCGTCCTCACGAATATACTTGAGCATATTCTGAAGTTCGGGTCTGTCCGCCGTCTTGCCCGATAGCTTTTCCGAAAAGACTTTTTCAACGCCTAAATCTTTCATCAGCTGGTTCTGCCGCGCGGTCTCCTGTCCTACGCTTGAAACCCTTATGTAGCCTATTTTTGACATATTGTGACCTCCTTTACTTTTGGAAAATTTTGTTATGTATATTATAGCATTTTGCGGGCTGTTTACGTTACAAAAAGCATTAGTATAATTTTCCCTATAGGCTCGGAAAAACGGGAAAACGGTGTATAATCTTGCGAATTTACAAGTTTTGCCATAAGTTAATACCTAAAGGTTTATACTGATGAACTAAAAGTTACTTCTCAAAAGGCAGAATATGGTGTATACTTAAATTAAGTAAACCGTATTTGATGTTATTCGGAAAACGGTTGAAATCTGCCAGTCCTTCGGCGTAACTGCCGATTGACTATATACATCTCATCCCTCGAAACAAGAAAGTCGGTTCTAATATCGGCTTTCTTGTTTTATTTATTGTGACAAAACGCTGAAATTTCCCCAAACCCCTTGCCATTTACTCCAAAAAATGCTATAATTTATACAACAGTAAAATTTGCAGGGACGGTGAAATTTATGTACAATCCCCAGCTTGAAACATTTTTAAAGGTTGCGGACGCAGGCAGTTTCAACAAGGCGTCCGAGGAGCTTTTTATCACGCCCACGGCGGTCATTAAGCAGATAAATCTTTTGGAGGAAACCCTCGGCGTTAAGCTTTTCGACAGAACCCACCGCGGGCTCACTCTCACAAAGGCGGGAAAGTCGCTTTATCAAGACGCGAAGTACATCATCAGCTACTGCCGAAATTCCGTCACAAGGGCGAAAAACGCTATGCACGAGGATGCGGATATTATCCGCATAGGCACGTCCCCAATGACCCCCGCCCAGCTTTTAATGCCCCTTTGGGACAAAATTCAAGAGTACTGCCCCAACATAAAATTTCAGATAATTCCCTTTGAAAATACCCCCGAAAACGCGCGGGAAATTCTCGCAAATTTAGGAAAAAATATCGACGTTATAGGCGGTATTTTCGATGAGAAAATGCTTGATTTCCGAAACTGTTCGGGACTTGAGCTGTCCCGCGAACCCTTTTGCTGCGCGGTTTCGGTGCACCATAGGCTTGCGGCGAAAAATAAACTGACGGTTGAGGATTTGTACGGCGAAAACCTGCTTTTAATGCGGCGTGAATGGAGCAGATATGTTGACGATTTGCGGGACGATTTGTGGCAGAACCACGGTCAAATAAATGTTGTGGATTTTGATTTTTACAGTATGGACATTTTCAACCGCTGCGAAAACGGCAGCGACGTCCTGCTGGCAATTTCGGGCTGGGCGAACGTCCACCCGCTTTTAAAGGTTATCCCCGTGGAGTGGGAGCATAGTATTCCCTACGGCTTGCTGCACTCGCCGAAGCCGTCCAAAAAGGTGAAAAAATTCCTTAACGCGGCGAAAAAGGCGGCGCGTGATTAAGGCATAAAAAATTGCTCCGAGTATTAACCCAAAGGTATATACTGATGAACTAAAAGAGACTTCTCAAGAGGTCTTTTTTGGTTTATAATGGTATCAGAGAATATTTCGGAGGAGTGATTTTATGATGAGAAAAATCGCGGCTATTGCGGTTACATTAATAATATTAAGCGGCTGCGGAAATTCGGGTCAAGCCGCGGGCGCGGCAGTTCCGCACGAAACGGAAATTACCGATACAAGGGAGGAAAACGCCATATTGCAAAGCGAAAATAATTCCGAATTTAAAGAATATTACACAAGAAAAACAAAAATTTCCGAAGTAAAAAACGACCCCGTTTTCGGCAATTACGGCAGACTGATTTTTCCCGCGGAGGAGGGCTATTACAGCGGCGATACCCTTGAAAATCTGCGGCTGACTTGGTACACTCACATCGACCCCGACAAGACTGTCGAGATTGCAAATTATATGAAAAATCACGCCAAAAACGGGGACGTGATTTTCTACGACATTTACACCGACGGGGAAAAATCCGCCGACCCCGAAAAGGCTGACACGGGACTGTTTTTCTTTAAGGGTAATGCGGGGGAAAAATTCGCGGTGTGCAATGCTGACGGCGGGTTCGCCTATGTGGGGGCGATGCAGGACAGTTTCCCTCACGCTTTGGAACTGTCGAAAAAAGGTTATATTAATATGCAATTGAAAACCGTACAAAAAATCAAGCAAAAGCTTTGATATATGTGGTTTTGCGCCGATTTTTTGTCTACGGTTTTTATTGCAGATTAATATTAACGCCTTTGCGCTGATTTACCGCCCTGGGGCGCAGACCGCCTGCGAGGACCTGGCGCGGGCGATAACCTTTATTTTTGAACACGCCGACGAGCTGGAGATTGACACGTCCGACTACTCCTTGTGGGGCGGTTCGGCGGGGGCGCGAATGGCGGCTTGGCTCGGTTCTTACGGCGCGGAATATTTCGGGGGAAAGGCTTTGCCACGCCCTGCCGCGGTGATTATGCAGTACACGGGTTTCAGCGAGTACAGCGAAAACGACCCGCCCACATATGTATGCGTTGGCGACAGCGACGGCATTGCAAACTGGCGTACAATGAAAAGCCGTCTCGACAATATGAGCGCGCTTGGCATTGCCACGGAATTTTATGTTTACGAGGGTCTCGGTCACGGCTTTGGGATAGGCACGGGAACGTCCGCCGAGGGCTGGCTTGAGGACGCGGTATCATTTTGGGAAAAACAATTCGGAGAGGAGTAATTTTTATGCGGTACAGAACATTGGGAAAGGATTTAAAGGTGTCGGCGGTGGGACTTGGCTGTATGGGGTTTTCCCACGCCTACGGCAAGCCCACGGAGAAAAACGAGGCGGTGCGGAATATTTTGCGGGCGGTTGAAATGGGGTACAATTTTTTCGACACAGCCGAGGTTTACGGGACTTCCGACGACCCGCACCAAAACGAAACCTTTGTGGGCGAGGCGTTGAAAAGCTGCCGCGACAAGGTTGTAATTGCCACAAAATTCGGCATACATTTTGACGAAAACAGCACGCAGGTGAACAAGCCCCTTGTCCCAAATTCGCGCCCCGAGGTAATCCGTAAGTCGGTTGAAATGTCCTTGAAACGGCTTTCCACAGACCGTATCGACCTTTATTATCAGCACCGCGTTGACCCGAAAGTTCCCATTGAGGAGGTTGCGGGGGTGATGTCCGACTTGATAAAGGAGGGCAAAATCACCCATTGGGGGCTTTCCGAGGCGGACGGGGAAACCATTCGCCGCGCGCATAAAATCTGCCCCGTGACGGCAATTCAGAACCGCTATTCAATGATGGCGCGTTGGCACGAAAAGCTGTTCCCGACCCTTGAGGAGCTGGGCATTGGATTTGTCGCTTTTTCACCTCTTGCAAACGGGTTTTTGTCCGCAAAATACGATAAAAATTCGGTCTTTGACGGCGCGCTCGATTACAGGAGCAATATGCCCCAATTCACCGAAAAAGGCATGGAGCAAAACCGTGCTCTGCTTGAATTGATTGCGAAAATTGCCGACGAAAAAAATGCAACCTCCGCGCAGATTTCCCTTGCTTGGATGATGTGCAAAAAGCCGTATATCGTGCCAATTCCAGGCACGCGTAAAATCGAAAGACTTCGCGAAAACGCCGCGGCGGCTGAGGTTATTCTCACCGCCAATGAGGTTGCCGCCATTGACAGCGCGCTTGAAAATATGGAAATGTCCGAGGTTTTCGGCGGGTCAAAAATTGTCGGTAAATAAATATTTCTTGCCGAACTTACGGCGATTATATAAGCTGTCTGATAAAAAATTTCACTTTATCCGCGTTCTTTTTCGGGTAACAGCAGCAGTAAGTCACATTCGCTTCCTCGTCCAAAATCGGAATATTAACCCTGTCCGTATTCTGCGGGTGCAGTTCGGGATGTTCGAGCGCAATATCGGAGGTAAAGGACGGCATCACCGAACAGCTTACAAGCTCGTTGAAAGCGAACCGTTCGTTTTGCAGCAGAAACCGCGAGTTGGGCATTTTGCGTACCGTCAAGTCGTGCCAAAAGCCGATCTCGGAAAACAGCAGCATATTTTCGCCGTCAAGGTCTTTCATATAAAGTCCGCTTGCGCCCGAAAGCCTATGAGATTTCGGCAGGGAAAAATACAAATGCTCCTCTCCGCAGGGAACGGCGTCCCAATCGGGATTTTCGGGGTTTTGCGGCAAAATGATTATTTGGTAAAAATTTTCCCTCAGCCCCTCGGAAAGGCGTTCAATTTCCCTTATTTCCGAGCCGACCGTTAAATCGGGATAGGCGTTTGAAAGCATCGGCAGCAGACTCCAAAGGGGCGCGGGGGCGCAGGAACCCACAAGAATTGTATGCGCCGCTCTGTCGAAAGCCCGCACGCGGTTTACCATATCGCGGCAGTCGTTCAATACCTTTTTTGCATACTCTACCGCAAGCTGACCGTTTTCATTAAGGGTCAGCTTGTTCTTTTTATGCTCGAACAGCGGTACGCGGAATTCCTCCTCGATTTTCTGCATAGCGCGGGTCAGAGTGGGCTGGGAGATAAACAATTCCTCGGCGGCTTTGGAAAGCGTACCGTATTCCGCAAACGCCGCAAGCTGTTCAAGCTGAGATATTTCAATCACGCAAAGTCCTCCTTATCTGTTTTTATTTTATTATATCACGTTTCACTATTCATGTCAAGCATAGCAGATTTCATAATTGGTATTGTACTTTTTATAAAGAACGTTGTATAATTATCTTAAAGGAAATCAATAAAAAGTTACCCAAATAAATTGCAAAGGAGAAATTTTTATGGAATTTGTAACACTGAACAACGGAGTAAAAATGCCAATGGAGGGCTTCGGTGTATTTCAAGTACCCGACCCGTCCGTGTGCGAACAGGCGGTGCTGGACGCTGTTTCCGTGGGCTATCGGCTTATTGACACTGCGGCGGCGTATATGAACGAGGAGGCTGTCGGCGCGGCTATAGCAAAATCGGAAGTGCCTCGCAATGAGTTTTTTATTACCACTAAATTATGGGTGCAGGACGCAAGCTATGAGGGCGCGAAAAAAGCGATACAAACCTCGTTTTCAAAGCTGGGGCTTGACTATATCGACCTCTATCTTATTCACCAGCCTGTCGGCGATTATATGGGCGCGTACCGTGCTATGGAGGAGGCTTACAAGGACGGCAAATTAAAGGCAATCGGCGTGAGCAACTGCTATCCCCACGTGCTGACCGATATTTGCGAAACTGTTGAAGTTATTCCCGCCGTAAACCAGGTTGAACTGCACCCGTTTTTCCAACAGGAGGACGCGCTTAAATTAATGAAGGAATACGGCGTTGTACCCGAGGCTTGGGGTCCGTTCGCCGAGGGAAAGCACGGCATTTTCACCCACCCCGTTCTTTCCGCGATAGGCGAAAAACACGGCAAAAGCGCGGCGCAGGTGGCTTTGCGCTGGAACGTGCAGAGGGGCGTTGTTGTAATCCCCAAATCCACCCATAAAGACCGTATGGAGCAGAATTTTAATATTTGGGATTTCACCCTTACGGACGGCGAAATGCAGGAAATTGCCGCTCTTGATATAGGTCACAGCGAGATAGTGAACCACAGCGACCCTGCGTTTGTAAAAATGCTTCACGGTATGAAAATTCACGATTAAGGAGGGCTCATTTTGAAGAAAAATTTAGGAGTTGTCCCCGCAGTTTACCCTATGCCCGTGCTTATGGTGGCGGCTTACGACGAAAACGGCAAGGTTGACGCGATGAACGCCGCTTGGGGAATGATTTGCGGTATGGACAAAATCGCGCTTTTTATTGACGAGGAGCACAAAACCACAAAAAATATCCGCGTGTCAAAGGCATTCACCGTCAGCCTTGCGGACAGCGCACATATGGACGTTGCCGACTTTTTCGGCATTGCCACGGGCAATAAAATGGCGGACAAATTCGAGCGCACGGGTTATCACGCGAGAAAAAGCGAATTTGTAAACGCCCCCGTTATCGAGGAATTTCCCGTGGTAATGGAGTGCGAGCTTGCGGAAATCGTCAGCACGGAAAATCTCCATGCGGTTGTGGGCAAAATTGTGAACACCGCCGCTGAGGAAAGCGTCCTTTCCAATAACGGCAAGGTTGATCCCGCTAAGCTTTCGGCGTTGATTTTTGACCAGTTTCAGTCGGGATATTACGTGTCGGGCGAAAAGGTCGGCAAGGCTTGGAACGCGGGCGCGGGGCTTATGGATAAAACTTAAATTATACAGCCGAAACCTTACCGAAAGACGGGATTTCGGCTGAAATTTTTAAATAAAAGCAAGGAGGAAATTATGGAAAAATATTTCGGAGAAAGCACCCCAAAGCTGGGTTTCGGACTTATGCGCCTGCCGAAAAAGGGTCTGAAAATCGACATCGAGCAGA